>JBATHI010000350.1:0-2788 GCA_049666645.1 Flavobacteriaceae bacterium
GGTGGAGTTATGGGTATTTAAACAGCACCTACAATTTTGAAGAGTTACCAGAAATCGAGTTCCGAAGCAATTTTGACATTACCCATTCCCTGTCTTCGGGTATTACGTTTTCAACTCAAAAATTAAAGCTTGCGGTCGGTGCCAATTGGAGAACGGGTAAGCCATTTACTCCAATACTGGCAGGTAATGAAGTGACTGATGGCAATGTCAATTATGACCTTGTCAATTCGAACGAGTTGAACGATTACCTGCGATTCGATTTTTCAGCCATTTACAAGGGTAAAATCGGAAACAAGACGGGTCTACAGATAGGGGTATCTGTTTGGAATCTTCTAAATCGAGAAAACCCAATAAACACCTTTTTTCGGGTAAACCAGCAAAACGAGGCCCAACAGATATTGCAGCAATCATTGAGGATAACACCCAATGCCAATTTGAAGATTTTTTTCAACTGATTCCTTCAACTATTCTTATTTGTATCATTCACCATGTCCAAATTGAATTTGGCCTAAAAATGGGCCGTTTAATAGGATTTATTTACAAACTTGGCTGGCCTTATCACCGCGTGTCCTTATCATGGTCTCTTTTAATAATACCGGTAATTGAACTTTTATGGATAAAATTTCCTTGGTAACCTATGTTGGTGCTAAGGTGAGTGTGCCTATATTATTTTTGAAGCATTTGGGGTGAAACTTTATCTCCAGCGGTATTCCCTAAGTTGTGTCTCGTTACATGACCGGTTATCTTTTTGTCAATTTCGGCCAGATCCTCAATCTTGGATAGGTTGATATTCAGTCTCTTAAGGGATGGTTTGATTCTTGAATAAATCGCTTTTGAATCCTTGGCGGGAAAACTCTTAAGTTCTGTAAAAATATAGTCGGTGTTTGTTCTTTTGTCTTTGCAAGGATGATCACGAATTATAAGTACTGCTTTCGTACGTTTTTTGTTTTTGAAAAGTGATTTTCGGCGGAGGGTCCAGAATTTTTTCCCGCCTTCGTTGGAACCTTCACGGTTGAAGGGAAACCTTCTATCGACGAGGCTTTGCCATTTCTGGAAAAGCTGATTGTCAACATATAAAAATGGACGGGGAACCCCGTCCATTTTTCTTGCCCTTGGTCCGTTCAAGCACACGAAACCGTAACACTATGTGTATGGTTGTCATCTGAAGAGGAAGTGATCGAGATCGACCGGTTTGTTTTCAGGGAGGCAAACGCGGTTGCGGTGATCAACACGGTGTGATCATGCCCGGAGCTGCCTTGGATCGAGTAGGATTTTTCGACCGCGGCCTCAACGTCTGCCTTGGAGACCAAAAGGGTATGTCCGTGGTTTCCCCCAATGGAAATGCTGGTGCCATTGTCCAAGCAATTGCCCTGAGTTCCCGTATTGGGATTGGGGCTAGGGGTTTCTTCAACGGGATCGCTGCTCGAACATCCTGCCAAGGCAAGGGCCGGTACGGCGATCAATACCGCGCCGGCTGTTTTTCGGATAAAGGTTTTTCTGTTCATTTTCATAGTTTTTTGTATTTAAGGTAGTGAAAATTATCGAAAGGGAAAACGGGTCATTTCGTTTTATGTGCCTTGCGCCGAGTACCAAGTGGTCTAAAAACAGGACAAAGTTAATTAATGGCTCGGGTGAGGGGAATGGCATGGGGGAGGAGGGGAGTCCAATTGTTGCAGAACGCCTTTGGACATGGCAATGACCGCTCGGGACCAAGTTTTTTATGCTACTGCAAGAACCACTTTTTTACGGTTGCTTCCGCTTTCTTATTATTGGGGGTGAAGGCACTATTTTCGGTACCTCGGTATTCCAAATACTATGGAAACATCCTTAAATGAAACGGAAATATTGCGCCAAGAGTCCGCCTCGCTACTTTTTAAAAGTTCTTCCATCAGTGTGCGGTACTTCAGGGCCAGATCGGCATCCTTGGTTCCGTAAACCACCATGACGGCCCCTTTCGCAAAGAAATTCCGTCTCAATTGCCGACGATCGGGGACGGAATCGTTTAAGGAAGCACTGACCTTTTCATTGGCTTCCGTGGACGGCATGGTCGCAACACCGATATCCAATAGGCTAAGGACAACAAATATCAATACATATTGATGTTCGCGTTTCATTTTTATCGGTACCACACAAAAATAGTATAGAACGGGACTGTCTGTTTATATCTTCCTGGACATTAACATAATTTGATCCATTAAAAAATTAGAGAAATAGAAGAATGTCGCTCGTACGTGGCATATCGGATCGGTCAGAACAACGAAAGCCCTTCCAAAATAGTGAAGGGCCCTCATCTTTCATAGCAAATTCTCCCATAAAAGCCCGAGAGTGGGCAAAGTAAACACTAACAAACACCTTGAACTTCTTAACCTAATTCGTTTTCTTTATCTGAAAAGCCCTGGAGATATTAAATCCGAAATGAATATCACCATTGAAAAAACTTCCCGTGGTTTCTGCGATAAATCCTTTTTCGATCATGGAAACAGCATTTCCAAGAATCAACTGAAAGATATGGCCACCGGTTTCGATGTCTACCCCTATGGCGATGGAATTCTTCACATCGATCGATTCAAAAGGATTGATGTTATAATAATATTCCCCATTGATGGAGACCCGTTTGCTTATTTTGATCCGCGTACCAATGCCCAAGGCGACCATATCATGTGGGTCGTTGGGTTCGGGAACAGAATTAAAATGTAAAAAGGTTGGCATGACCTGAAGGGATAGGTTCTGGTTGACCTTGCTCGCTACCAAGACTTGCCCGGTATAGGTGAGCCTTTCACTAAAAGTG
>JBATHI010000351.1:0-5292 GCA_049666645.1 Flavobacteriaceae bacterium
TTACGTTGAACCAGTGTCGTTAAGGATGAAGAATAAGGAATATCTCATTCCTTTCTCAGGATTGAAGCTAGGAAAACACCTGTTTGAATACGTAATTGAAAACGAGTTCTTTGATTCTTTTGGTTACGATGAATTTAGGCAATGCCATATCTTGGTAAACGTTGTACTGAATAAAACCAGCACAATGCTTGAATTGGAGTTCACGGCAAAGGGAACCGTCAATGTCGACTGTGATGTCACCAACGAACCCTTTGACCAACCGATTGCCACGACGATGGAACTGGTCGTAAAATTCGGGGAGACCTATAATGATGAGGATGATGAACTGTTGATCATTCCCCACGGGGAGCACCAGATCAATATCGCCCAATACCTCTATGAGATGTTGGTATTGGCGGTACCCCAGAAACGCATCCATCCCGGGGTTTTGGACGGCACCTTGAAATCGGAGGCCCTCGATAAACTGAAGGCGCTTCAACCAAAAGAAATACAGGAGCATAAAACGGAAAACGACCCGAGATGGGACGCATTAAAAAAGTTTAAAACGGATAAATAAGTGATCAATGGCACATCCTAAGAGAAAAATATCGAAAACGAGAAGGGATAAAAGACGAACCCATTACAAAGCGGTTTCCCCCACTTTGGCAACCGACCCGACTACCGGCGAAATGCATTTGTTCCACCGGGCACATTGGCATGAGGGCAAACTTTACTACAAAGGTCAAATCCTTATCGATAAAACGGAAACCGCCGAGGCTTAGTCCCTTGGTATATTAAAAAGATGGGCTCCCAAGGTTGCAGTTGGGAGCTTTTTTGTGCATTGTAGGGTCGAATACGACCCAAAGGGTCAAAAGCTACTTTTGAAAATCTCTGACAATCGATCGATACGGCAATGGATGAAGTCGCCGGCTGTTCGGATCCCGATCCAAGAGCCTGCTTAAAAACACTGTTTATCGGCAAAAAGTCATTAAAAATCACTATTTTTCACGAATTTTGTGGGGTTTTCGTGCTTTTTCCACACAAATCAATTTATTGGAATGGGTAAATTAACAGCTGCCATTACCGCTGTAGGGGCTTACGTACCAAACTTTGTGCTCACCAACAAAATGTTGGAAGCGATGGTTGAGACAAATGATGAATGGATTACCACGCGCACTGGCATCAAAGAGCGGCGGATCTTAAAACCGGAAGAGGGGGAAGGAACTTCATACATGGCCATCAAGGCAGCCAAGGACCTTTTAAAAAAAGGGAACATCAATCCTAAAGAAATAGACTTGGTCATCGTGGCTACCGTAACCCCGGATACCCTGGTGGCTTCCACTGCGGCATACGTCGCGACCGAAATAGGGGCAACCGAGGCATTTGGTTATGATCTGCTGGCGGCCTGCTCCAGTTTTTTGTTCGGAATATCGACCGCTGCCAGTTATATCGAATCGGGGAGGTATCGAAAAGTATTGCTCATCGGGGCCGATAAAATGTCGTCGATCGTTGATTATACCGACCGAACCACCTGTATTATTTTCGGAGACGGTGCAGGGGCCGTGTTATTTGAACCCAATAATGATGGCCTTGGGTTTCAGAACGAGTATCTAAGATCGGATGGGATAGGCCGGAATTATTTGAATATGGACGCTGGCGGGTCTCTGCTTCCGGCAACTTTGGAAACCGTCAAGAACAGAAAGCATTACATCTATCAAGATGGAAAATCGGTGTTCAAATTTGCGGTCAGCAATATGGCCGATGCGGCAGCCTATATCATGGAGCGCAACCAACTCAACCATGAAGACGTGGCTTGGCTGGTGCCGCACCAGGCGAACAAACGCATCATCGATGCCACGGCGAACCGCATGGGGCTCGATCATTCCAAGGTCATGATGAACATACAGTATTACGGAAATACGACCTCTGCCACCCTGCCCTTGTTGCTGGCCGATTATGAAAAACAACTCAAAAAGGGAGACAACATCGTATTTGCGGCCTTCGGTGGTGGTTTCACTTGGGGCGCCATTTATTTGAAATGGGCTTACACAACATAAAGATCGCTAACCAAAATTAATTTACATGGATATCAAAGACATTCAAAACCTGATCAAATTCGTAGCCAAATCGGGTGCCACGGAAGTGAAGCTTGAAATGAAGGACCTCAAGATTTCAATCCGTACAGGGGCCTTGGACGGTGGCCGCGAAACCACCTACGTGCAACAGATTCCTATGGCACAGCAGCCAGCCCAAATGGCAGCTCCAGCAACTGAAACGCCTGTGACGGCAGCCAGTCAATCGACCAAAGCCCCGGCAGATGATGACGGCAAATACATCATCATCAAGTCGCCCATCATCGGTACTTTCTATAGAAAGCCTTCCCCCGATAAACCATCCTTTGTTGAGGTAGGCGACATCATTGGCAAAGGAGACGTACTGTGCGTCATCGAAGCCATGAAATTGTTCAACGACATTGAATCCGAGATTTCAGGTAAAATCGTAAAAATATTGGTCGATGATTCTTCTCCGGTAGAATTCGACCAACCGCTGTTTTTGGTAGATCCTTCATAATCATAAAATTCAAATCACTAAGGTTGCCCTCCGTTTAAATCGGGATGCCATGTGGTCAGATTTTTTAATTTTCAATAGGCATGTTCAAAAAAATATTGATAGCAAACAGGGGCGAGATCGCATTACGTGTGATCAGGACCTGTAAAGAGATGGGGATCAAAACCGTTGCGGTTTATTCCACGGCCGATAAGGATAGCCTCCACGTTCGCTTTGCTGACGAGGCCGTATGTATTGGCCCCCCACCAAGCAGTGAATCATACCTGAAGATACCCAACATCATCGCTGCCGCAGAAATCACCAATGCCGATGCCATACATCCCGGTTACGGATTCTTATCGGAGAATTCCAAATTTTCAAGAATCTGTGCCGAACACCAGATCAAATTCATCGGGGCTTCAGGGGAACAAATAGATAAGATGGGCGATAAGGCCACTGCAAAGGAGACCATGAAGAAGGCCGGGGTGCCGACCGTTCCGGGTTCTGATGGGCTTTTGAAGGATGTTGAAGATGCCAAAAAAGTGGCCAAAAAGATGGGCTATCCCGTAATGATCAAAGCGACTGCCGGCGGCGGGGGCAAGGGGATGCGGGCCGTGCTCAAAGAGGAAAAGATGGAAGAACTGTTCAACAGTGCGGTTCAAGAAGCCAAAGCGGCCTTTGGCAATGGGGGCATGTATATGGAAAAATTGATTGAGGAACCCCGGCATATCGAAATCCAAGTGGTTGGCGATCAATATGGCAAAGCCTGTCACCTTTCGGAAAGGGACTGCTCCATTCAACGCAGGCACCAAAAATTGACGGAAGAAACACCCTCTCCGTTTATGACCGACAAGCTAAGGGAAGACATGGGCAAAGCAGCCGTTAAGGCGGCGGAATATATAAAATACGAAGGGGCGGGAACCATCGAATTTCTGGTCGATAAGCACAGGAACTTCTATTTTATGGAGATGAACACCCGAATCCAGGTAGAGCATCCCATCACCGAACAGGTAATCGATTATGATTTGATCAGGGAACAAATTCTGGTGGCCGGTGGCGTTCCCATTTCCGGTAAAAACTACTACCCAAAACTTCATTCCATAGAATGCAGGATCAATGCCGAAGATCCTTACAACGGCTTTAGGCCCTCACCGGGCAAAATTACTACCTTGCATACTCCCGGAGGGCACGGGATACGATTGGATACCCATGTTTACAGTGGCTACTCCATTCCTCCGAATTACGATTCAATGATCGCCAAATTGATCACCACCGCCCAGACCAGGGAAGAGGCCATCAATAAAATGAAGCGTGCATTGGATGAGTTTGTCATAGAGGGTATCAAAACCACAATTCCTTTTCACAGGCAATTGATGGACCATCCCGACTACCTTGCCGGAAATTATACGACCAAATTCATGGAAGACTTTGTGATGAAACCGCAACCGGAAGAATTGCCGTCACTAAATTATGATTTTACTTTCACGGGATGAACCTGAGCTATTGGGAATACAGAACCTGGCTATCTAACATCGATTTTACCATTGTGGGCAGCGGCATAGTGGGGCTTAACTGCGCCATTCAACTGCGTTCGCGATATCCAAAAGCCAAGATAATGGTCCTGGAAAAGGGTATATTGCCTCAGGGGGCGAGCACCAAAAATGCTGGATTTGCCTGTTTTGGCAGTATTTCAGAAATCAAGGCCGATCTTCAGGCCCATACCCAAGAAGAAGTATTGGAACTGGTAAGGAAGCGATGGAACGGGATAGCGCTGTTGCGGAAAACCTTGGGGGATCGCAAAATCGGGTTTCGGCAACTGGGCGGACATGAACTGTTTACCGACGAACAAGCAGATTTGTATGAAAATTGTATCGAGCGCATGGCAATGATCAATGGGTTGCTCCGCCCTGTCTTCCACAAAGAGGCCTTTAGGATCCATGGCAACAGCTTCCACTTTCATAAGATTCGGCCCAACTACATCACCAATGATCTGGAAGCCCAACTGAACACCGGCCAAATGATGGCCGCCCTGTTGCATTTGGCACACAAAAAGGGAATCGTACTGTTGAATTCGATTATGGTAAAGGGCTTTGCTGACCACGGAAGCACCGTATCGGTTGAAACCGACCAATTCAATTTCGACACCAATAAATTGTTGATCGCGACCAACGGTTTTGCAGCCCAGTTGTTGAACGAAGCGGTAAAACCTGCCCGTGCCCAGGTATTGATCACCAAACCCATCAAAAAACTCCATATCAAGGGCACTTTTCATATCGAAGAAGGCTATTATTATTTCAGAAATATCGATGATCGCATCTTATTCGGGGGAGGCAGAAACCTTGACTTTAAAGCGGAGGAAACCACTGAGTTCGGAGAGACCCCACTGATCCAAAACCGATTGGAATCCATATTGAAAGAAATGATCTTGCCCAACACCCCTTTTGAAATAGAACGCCGGTGGAGCGGTATCATGGGCATGGGCAATCAAAAAAGGCCCATACTCAAGCAAGTTTCCAATAATGTCACTTGCGGGGTAAGATTGGGTGGGATGGGCATCGCCATCGGCAGTGCCGTTGGAAAGGAATTGGCCGACTTGGTATAGGCTTAGGCCAACCGTATAAGGGGGTTCATCCGATTTTATGGACAATGAACCATATTCCATCGCAGCAGCCCTATAATTTGTTATCTTGTTCCTCCCAATAACAGTTTGTACCGCCCTCAGACTTACCATTAAATTCCGTATAAAAACGGAAGAACTTACCCAGT
>JBATHI010000352.1:0-4428 GCA_049666645.1 Flavobacteriaceae bacterium
GTCCTACACAAACCACCTACAGGTTTACCAAACAGTAATATTTGTTGTATCGAATACCAAACCACCTGCTTAAGCAGGTGGTTTTTTTTTACCCGATTTTTAAATTTTATTGCAACCCATTGTTCAATGCCTATCGTTTGGCTAAATTTGTGAAATTGCTCCAAAAAAGAATTAAATATTAATATGGCTCTTAAAAAAGAAATCCTCCGTTTTGTATGCATCCTACTCATCATCGGTTGTGGCGACCAAACCGCTAACAAGGACGATTCTGTAAATCCTGATTTGGATAAAACGACTGTGCTTAAACCAGTATTTGAAAAAATTGACGTTGCCGAAAGCAACTTGCTTTTTTCCAACAATATTACCGAAAACGTCGAGACCCTGGAGAACCTCTTCAATTTCGACTATTTCTACAATGGGGCCGGCGTGGGCGTGGAAGACCTGAACAACGATGGCCTTCTTGAGGTCTTCTTTTGCGGCAACCAGGTCGACAATAAATTGTTTCTGAACGAAGGGAACTTAAAATTCAAGGATGTTTCGGCAACTGCCGGCATCAATTCCGGTAAAAAATGGTCGAACGGCATCACCTTTGTCGACATCAATAACGATGGCCTTAAAGACATCTATGTTTCCCAAGGGGGGCCGAATACCCGATACGACCGCAAGAACCTGTTGTTCATCAACAAAGGCGACCTTACCTTCGAGGAACGTGCCGAAGCCTATGGCCTGGCCGATATGGGGATCAGTACCCAATCCGCCTTTTTTGATTATGACCGGGACGGGGACCTCGACTGTTTGGTGATGAACGAAAACGAACTCTATGGTCTCGATCCCGTAAGCCTGTACCGAACGGTGGGCGACGATCCAGAAAAACGCTATTTCAACAGTTCCCACCTCTACCGCAACGACAAGGGCACTTTTGTGGACGTCACCAGATCTGCGGGCCTTGAACGCCCCATATTTGGCTTGGGGCTCTGTATCAGCGACATCAACAACGATGGCTGGCTCGATATCTATATCGCCAGCGACTATTACATTCCCGATGCCCTGTTCACCAACAATGGCAACGGTACCTTTACGGACCGCGTCAAAGATTTTACCAACCACACCTCCTTTTATGGCATGGGCCTCGATATTGCGGATATCGACAACGATGGCCTGCAAGACATCTTTGTTCTGGACATGTCTTCAAGTGACCATGTACGATCAAAAACCCTGATGGCTTCCATGAGCAATTCACGCTTCGACTATTTGGTGAACCAAGCGAATTTCCAGCACCAGTACATGTACAATACGTTGCAGTTGAACCTGGGCAACGACAAATTCAACGATATCGCCCAGCTCACCGAAACCGCGAACACCGATTGGAGCTGGTCGGTGCTGATGTCCGATTACGACAACGACGAGGATGCCGATATCTTCATCACCAACGGTTACCGACGGTATGCGCTGGACAACGACCTGCAGATCAAGGTCTTTGAAACCAAGAAAAGATATGGCAACAACCTGCCCTTGGAAATCAAAAAACAACTGTACAACGATATGCCGTCGGAGAAACTGCCGAACATCCTCTTTCAGAACGGCCTTGGTCTTGACTTCCAGGAAAAAGCGAAGGAATGGGGCCTGGCCGATTTTTCCTTCAGCAACGGGGCGGCTCAGGGCGACCTCGACAATGACGGGGACCTGGATCTGGTGGTCAACAATATGGACGAAAATGCCTTTCTATACCGCAATACCACGGTCGACAACGCCTTGGGAAACTATCTAAAGGTGACCACAAAAGGGGAAAATTCCGATCCCTTTGCGAAAATCAGGATAGCCTACGGGGGCAAATCGCAGACCAAGGAGGGCAAAAGGGTCAGGGGCTACATGTCGGCCCAGGACCCGGCCATTCACTTTGGCCTGGGAAGGATACTGGTTTTGGATACGGTCACCGTGATCTGGCCCGATGGGAAGGTCGAATACAAATATGGCGTAAAGGCCAACAGCACCTTAGCTTTCGACTATCGGAACGCCATGGCACCGGGCACAAAAAATGAAGACCCCCGAAAAACCCCGTTCGAAAGTATCGATGCCCGCGAACTCGGCCTTGATTTTGTGCATGTCGAAAACCATTATGACGATTTTGAGACCGAAGTGCTCTTGCCCTACAAACAATCGACCTTCGGACCCTTCATGTCGAAGGGCGACCTCAACGGCGATGGCAGGGAGGACCTCTACATCGGCGGTGCCTCCGGGCAGGCAGGTCAGATATTCCTGCAGGGCGACAAGGGCTACACCAAGCTCAAATCGGCCCTATTGGAAGCCGATCGGCAATATGAGGATATGGAATCGGTTTTTTTCGATTTCGACAACGATAAAGATCTTGACCTTTACGTGGTGAGCGGTGGCAACGAATTCGGCGCCAATTCGTCCTACTATGCCGATCGTATTTACCTCAACGACGGAAAAGGCAATCTGAGCCGATATGAAAGCAAGGTGTTGAGCGCCTTCCCCAAAAATGGAAAATCGGTCTCCATCATCGACTTTGACCATGATGGCGACAGCGATATTTTGGTGGGCAACCGTGTCATCCCCCAAAGCTATCCCAAATTCAGTACTTCCACGCTCTATGAGAACCTGGGCGGGGCCCTTAAGGAAGTGACCCAGGAAAAAGCACCGGCATTGGCCAGCTTCGGCATCGTCAACAGCATCATCACCACCGATTTCGACAATGACGGCTGGGACGACTTTATTGCCGTGGGAGAATGGACAGGCATCGGGTTTTTCAAAAACAACAAGGGCACCTTTTCCTTGCTTCCCACAGATAGTACCTGGAACGACAAGGGTTGGTGGTTTTCGATCCATGAAACCGACATCAACCATGACGGCCTTAAAGATTATCTTGTTGGCAATGTGGGCCTTAACCTCAAATTTAAGTCCAGTACCGATAAACCCTTTAAGATCTTTGCCAACGATTTTGACGATAACGGGGTCAACGATGTGGTCTTGAGCAAGGAATACCATGGGGAATATGTGCCGGTCAGGGGCAGGGAATGCAGTTCCCAACAAATGCCGTTCATCAAAGAGAAGTTCGGCACGTATTCTGAATTCGCGAATGCCTCCATGACCGATATTTACGGGGAAAAGCTCAACCAATCCTATGAGGGGGAGGTAACCGAATTTAGATCGATCGTATTGCTCAACAAGGGTAACGGGCAATTTGAAAAGACGGCCTTGCCCATTTATGCCCAGCAGTTTCCCCTGTTGAGCGTTGCCTTCGTTGATTTTGACAAAGACGGCTTTGAAGATTGTATATTGGCCGGAAATCTCTATGAAATGGAGGTGGAAACCCCTCGCCTGGACGGCATTTCAGGCCTTGTCCTGCGTTCCAACGGCAAAGATGGGTATGAGGCCTTGCCTTATAAAAAAACCGGTCTGTACCTCAACGGAAACGTTAAAAATATAACATGGGTCGCGATGAAGGAGGAATCCTTTTTGTTGGAGGTATCGAACAATAATCGATTAAATGCCTATAAATACCTCCCAAATTAACTTCCCGTTAAGGTTTGGCAACAACATATTCCTTATTTTTACGCCGCTGATAAAACAATTGTGATGAAAAAGTTATTTTACGTTTTGCTTCCCTTGCTGACCGCCCAAATCGGTCTGGCACAATATTCGGGCCAGGTGGCCTCAAACCTCACCACCGGCGGTAATTCGGATGGCGGGATTTCCGCACAGATCAACGCTTTGTTGGGATCTACCGGCGAAAGGGCCGAGAAACTGAAGAATTATTTTGATGATTTTCAGGGGTCGCCCTATGTCTCCAACACATTTTTGCCGACGACCATGTTCTACAAGGATGAAAATCTGGGACAAATCTTCTACAGGCACAATGCGCTGAATGAAGAGGTAGAGATCAAAAAATCGAATTTGGAGGAAGAAGCCATTAAGAGTTTGGCCCGCGACAAGAACATCAATATTTTGATCGATGGCAAAAAAATGGGTTTCAAGACCTTCGTAGACGCCAAAGGACGGACCATGAACGGTTACCTCATCTCTTTGCTCGAAGGCGATACCTATGATCTGTATAAAAGAACCCATGTGAAGTTTACCGAAGGGAAGCCCGCAACCAGCTCTTTCACCAAAGCGGTGCCCAGCAGGTTCTCACAGTTCACCGAGTATTATTTTCAGAAAGAAGGCGTGAACCGTATGGATGAAATCACGCTCAAAAACAGTACTCTGATCAAGATGATCACCGATGCCACGGCAAAGGAAAAACTGAAAATATTCTTGAAAGAAAACGAGCTCAATATTAAGGAGGAAGCCAACTTGATCAAAGCTTTCGAATTTTTGAACACGCTCTAAAGAAAACATACCCACATTGTGAAAACCATCCCGTTTAAGCGGGGTGGTTTTTTATTTACCTTTACCCTATGAAAGAAA
>JBATHI010000353.1:0-1539 GCA_049666645.1 Flavobacteriaceae bacterium
TTGCAAAGCAGTTAATACTGTCCAATTTGATCCAAAAAAAATGCCTAATTGGTTAGTTCAGCCTATGGTGGCGAATTTTTTAAGAAAAGATTTAGAAAACATAAGAGAAATGACTTCTAAGTAAAACATTAAAATCTATACTATGACAAAAAACAAAATTAAACCTCAAACTCTGCTTTCGACCTTGTGGGTATTTATACTGCTCAATATGGTTTTTAGAGATCTCCATCAATTTGGCAAAAAGGGTTTCATGGAAGAAATAATGACCGGAGTGGTCAACGGCGTCAAGATAACAGACGAATTAATGTTGTTTGGTGGATTTTTAGCAGAAATACCTATTTTGATGGTACTTCTCTCCAGATTATTAGATGATAAAACAAATAAATGGGCAAACATAATCGCGAGTATAGTCACATTGCTCATATTGGTAAGTGCTTTACCTTCAGCCGATATGGATGATGTGTTTTTTATGATCGTTGAATTCATAGCCTTTTTAATAATAATCCGAACTGCTTGGAAATTATCATCACTTGATAAGGTCCAAACTCAGTCATAATTGTAATAACATGAAAGCCGTTATTTGCACAAAATATGGACCGCCAGAAGTACTTCAAGTAAAAGAAATCAAAAGGCCTATTCCGAAAGATCATGAAGTACTTGTCAAGGTTTATGCCACCACAGTCAGTGCAGCTGATTATAGAGTGCGAAGCTTCACTGTTCCTACTTCTTTTTGGCTTCCTGCTCGATTAATGCTGGGACTTAGGAAACCTAGAAAGTCTATTTTAGGGATGGAGCTTTCCGGAGAAATTGAATCGGTGGGAAAAGCTATTAAGTTGTTTAAAAAAAGAGATAAAGTTTTTGCAGCTACCCTGCAAACTTTTGGCGCCTATGCAGAATACATATGTTTACCTGAAGATGGGGCCATTGCCTTGAAGCCAACTAATATGAGCTACGAAGAAGCCGCAGCCATCCCTATTGGTGCCCGAACGGCATTTCATTATCTCAAAAAAATAGGAAATGTCAAGCCAGAGCAAAAGGTGCTTATATATGGCGCTTCTGGAAGTGTAGGGACCTATGCTATACAACTTGCCAAATACTTTGGTGCAGAAGTAACCGGTGTATGCAGCACTGTTAATTTAGAATTGGTGAAATCTTTGGGAGCTGATAAAGTGATTGATTATAAAAAGGTGGATTTTACCGAAAATTTTGAAATGTACGACATCATATTTATAACCGTAGATAAGTGCCCGTTTACAGCTTGTAAAAAAGCACTAAGTAAAAAAGGAATCTATTTAAATATTGGCAGACCAATACCGAGTATTCAAATGATGTGGACTTCCTTAACAAGTAGTAAAAAAATTATCGTGGGAAAAAATTCCCCGGAAACGGCCGAAGCGCTGATTATCCTGAAAAGGATTATTGAAAAAGGACAGCTTAAACCTGTTGTTGATAGAAATTACACATTAGATCAGATAGTGGAAGCACATAGATATGCTGAAAAAGGACATAAAAAAGGGAATGTAGTAATCACTGTAAATT
>JBATHI010000354.1:0-9036 GCA_049666645.1 Flavobacteriaceae bacterium
CAGACCAAAACAGGGAAGTACCGTGATTTGAAATGGCCCCAATGGGTCGCAGACCAAAGGGTAAGCTGGCATGGCGTAGATTATATGTATCACGAAAATAGGGACATACACGAGATGGTCGTCGATTATTGCGAGACCCTATTGGGGGTTGATGAAAGTGTGGGCACTTTGATGGAATTCCTTAAAAAAGAGGGATTGGATGAATCTACCCTTGTAATCTATATGGGTGATAACGGGTTTAGTTGGGGCGAACATGGCCTGATCGACAAACGACATTTTTATGAGGAATCCGTAAAAGTACCACTTTTGGTGCGTTGCCCTGAGATATTCGAAGGCGGGAAGCATCCCGCACAGATGGTCCAGAATATCGATATTGGTCCCACGATCCTGGCGGAAGCGGGCATTGCCCAACCCGAGTACATGCCCGGGGTTTCCTTTATTCCCATACTGACCGGCGATGAGAATGCCCCTTCCCGCAAGGAGATTTTCTACGAATACTTTTGGGAATACGATTTTCCTATGACCCCATCGGTATTTGGCATGCGAACCGATAGATATAAATACATCAAATACCATGGTATTTGGGACAGGAACGAACTCTACGATCTACAGAACGACCCTCAGGAAATGTACAACCTGATCGCCGACCCGGACAAACAGGAAGTAGCAAAATCGATGGCAGGGGCTATCTACGATTGGTTGGAGAAAACAAATGGGATGAACATCCCCTTAAAAAGAACCGTAAAATATAGGTTCGGGGATTTTAAACATCCCAAAGAATTTTAATGGAACACAAAGCCATGCCCCTTCGGTCTTTTGAATGACCCAAAAATTGGCCAGTTCACTATTGCCCTATAATCCGGGTCTCTTTCCCGCTATTATCAAAAAACGCGACCGACTTCATGTTCCCTGTCATGAAAATAGTACGGCTACTTTGTGATTGAAAGGTACTTCCCCAGTAAAACTCCCTCATGGTTTCCGCGCCATTTGCATATTTTATTTTTGCCTTCACTTCATTGTGGGCCAGTTTTAGCATTTTCCCCAATGGCTTGACCATGGGTTCAAAAACTTTTAAGGAGTCGTTGTTTTGCGATGCGATGATCAATTGGTTGTCGTCGGCCATAGCCACGGAAACCAGACTTTTTCCATCCCCGGGTACAAAAAAGCGGCTTTCTTCAAGGGGTAACGCATAAAAATCGCCCTTGCCTTTGTTCTTTAGTACCACACCGTTCAGTGCGTCGGCCTTGCCCTGTTGTACTTCCATGCCATAATCGTTGCCGATGAGCAGGAGATCGGTATTGCCATCCCCGTCGATATCTTCGGGAAGTATCCCATAAATGGGGGCCAATTGGGCTTCTATGGGCAAAGAGTGCATTTTGAACCGACCATTGCCCAAATTCTCTACCCATGCACTTTGCATATAATTGAAGGTGAGTTGGGTCGCATCATTGAGCAGGCCATCGGAAAACATTTCAGGTAGGGTTGATTCGCCGAAGGCGCCATAGGAATTGAACCTTTTTCGTATGCCCACATATTGCTTGGTGACGTCTTGCCAAGGGTGGTACAGATATTCTTTTTTGGTGCCGATGCTGTCTCTCAAATAATAGGATATCAAAGGGTCTATCGTGCCATTTCCATCCAGATCCTTGGCATAGACACGAACCGGTTCTTCCTTATTGCCCCTCAGATACATGTTCTTTCCGAAATTCCCGGCCACATAATCCATATCCCCGTCATTATCGATATCCGCCGCGGCCAAGCTGTTCCACCAACCCAAGTCATCGGCAATGCCGGTACTGGAAGTGACTTCCACCAATTTTCCATTTTCGTTTTTGAAGAACCTCAAAGGCATCCATTCCCCTGCCAATACCAGATCGGGCCTTGAATCGCCGTTAAAGTCGGTCCATAGCGCATCGGAGATCATGCCCGCATACACCAGTTCTTTGGCTACGGACTCGGTGGCATCGACGAATTTTGGATTCCCCGGGGTGCTTTCATTTCTCAGGATATAGCTCCTATCGGACATGGGATAGGCAAAAGGCAACACCCTGCTGCCCACAAAAAGATCAAGATCGCCATCCATATCGAAATCGGCCGCCTTCACTGTCGAGGAATTTGCGGTAATACCGGGGAGTGCATCTTGCACCATACTAAAATTGCCCTTTCCATCATTTTTATAAAGTACATCGGTATAAAATTCGTGATTGATGGGGTACTGCCCACAACCCCTTGCGATGTACAGATCCAGATCGCCATCGTTGTCGGCATCGAACAACAGGCTGCCCGCATCTTCTTCCTCCATTTTCGCGCTTGTCTTGTAACTGATTTCCTTACGGTCAAAACCGCCATCTTTGCGTTGTACGAACCAGTTTTCCTTGAACATGCGGCTGGCGCCCACAAAGACATCGTCAAAACCATCGTTGTTGATGTCCCCAACAGCGATTGAAGGCCCGTACTGTGAAAATTTGTGGGGTATGGTCCTTTGAAAATTGAAATCGATGAAATCGTAATCCCCCACTAAAAAGTCAAGATTACGTGCCGAAGCAGTTTCCTTGAATAGGGATTGGCCTATAGGCCTTGGCCGAATCTTACCAGTGGCCAGCTGCGGATCATGGTTGAGGATCAATGTGGTGTCGACCGTTGAACTGCCCAATAATTGTACATTGCCATTGGGCCACTTGATTTTGATGCTGTCCACTTGGTCGATGGCCCCCAATCCAAAATGGAGCACCTGCTCGGGTTGCGAGAGATAGCCCCGGCCCGACAGCACTTCTTTTTTCTGTGTCCTTCCATTGGCGAAGATTTCCACCGATGACCCAATGGCTTTGCCGTTCTTTCCGGAACCCGCAAGATTGATCCTGAGGTAATGTTGGTCGGGGGCCAGTCGATCACTGTGGTTTTCCAAGAGCAGGGCAGGGTCGTTGATATTGTTGATGACGATATCCAAATCCCCGTCCAGGTCAAGATCCCCATAAACGGCACCACTGGAAAAGGTCCCGAAATTTAGGCCCCAGGCCTGGGTTTCATCGCTGAACTCCAAACCGCCATTATTTTTGAAGATAAAATTGGGCAATTTGATCTCGGGGATGGCACTGATCAATTTTTCCTTGCTTACCAAGCGGCTTGCCGTCACCCTGAAATCGCCAAAGTCGCGGTCGGTGACATCTTTTGGAAACCCATTGGTGATCAAAAGATCCTGCCAGCCATCATTGTCGTAATCTGCAAATAAGGGTGCCCAGCTCCAATCGGTTTCCTGTACCCCGGCGAACATGCCCACCTCCCCAAAAATCGGCAATTCTGTCAGCGGATTTGTGCCCATGTTCATCTGTAGGGTATTGCGCGCATACTGAAATTCGTAGCCATATTTTTTGGTAAATATTTCCTTTTGGTAACTGCTCGGGCCCTGGAACAATTTTTTGCGTTTATTGTAATAGGGCTGCATTTCGGTGGTATAGATATCCATTCGGCCGTTGTTGTCTACATCGGCAATATCACTGCCCATCGAAGAGAGACTGAAATGCTTGAAGATGTCGTTGGCGCGGTTCGTAAAGGTACCATCGTGGTTGTTGATGTAGATGATGTCATTGCTCAGGAAATCATTGGCCACATAGATATCGGGCCATCCGTCTTCATTGAAATCATGGATCACGGTACTATGGCTGTAACCGTGGTAACGTATGCCCGCTTTTTCGGAAACATCGACAAAGATTTGGCGGTTGAGGCTGTCGTTGAAGGTGTTCTCGAAGAGCTTGTCCCTGCTCATGGAGGTGCCGTCATCTTCCAAGGGACGGAACTCGCTGGGATCGATGCCTTCGATGCGGTTTACCCCGATAAAAAGATCAAGATCTCCATCGTTATCAAAGTCAAAAAATTGGGCGTGGGATGAATAGGTGTCGTCGGCCACTCCATAATATTGAGACATTTCCTTGAACGTCGGTGCTCCGTTGGCATCGTTGCCCTGATTGATATACAATAGGTTCCTCCTCTGGGCAGGCTCCTTCCTAAAAGTGTTGCATACATAGATGTCCAATTTACCATCGGCATTGACATCGACGAGCGAAACGCCGGAAGACCACATCAAGGTGTCGGTTTTGGCAATATTGGCCGCAGTTGAAATATCTTCAAATTTCAGTTTTCCCTTGTTTAAAAATAATTTGTTGGCCACTTGGTTCCCCGCAAAGAACAGATCATCATAACCATCGCCATTTACATCCCCCATTGCGATCCCGGCACCATTGTAAACAAACTCGTTGTCCAGGATATTGATGCTGTCATTTTCGGTAAGTTGGTTGTTGAAATCCAATCCGCTATGTGCATTGGGAACGATGGTAAACAATGTCGTGGGCAAGGCATCGGTACATCCCAAAATGCCTGTCAAAATCAGGATCAAACTGCCCAAAAAGTGGATGGGAGGTGAATTCTTAAGTTTCATGGTAGATCAAAAATGAATAATGCTCATGGTACAAAGATGCGCGAACCTTGGTTAACACGCAAAAAAAAGCCGCCCATTGGGCGGCTTTTTACTTACTTTATTCCATGTTATCAATAACCGGGATTCTGTTTCAAGATATCTGTACCTTGAATATCGATCTGTGTTTGTGGAATGGGATAATATTCGCTTTTGCCGGTCTTAAAACTGGCACCGCCAAACTTGGTCACTAAGAGGGTGGACTCATAGGCCAAATAAGCGTTCAATTCTTCAGCGGCAACACCCCATCGAACCAAATCGAAGAAACGGTGTCCTTCCCCTGACAATTCCAATTTTCTTTCGAAGCGAACCGCGGCAGTGGCAGATGCCTTATCGGCAAACTGCGAGGCGGGATATTCTGCGATCGAATAATTGGCCGCTGGGGTGGCGCCTCCATCATTGGAGACCCAATAGGCTGGATTGGCGGCCCTTGCCCTAACCTGATTCACATAGCCCCTAGCGGTTTCCAAACTACCGGCTTCGATTTCAGCTTCGGCGGCCATCAAAAGCACATCGGCATAACGGATAATGGTGTAGTTCATTATCGCGTAGCCACGGGTCCAAGAACTACCATCGGTAAAGGAGTTTTCTTGTGACTTGTAATAGACATATTTTTTGGGCGAGTAAGGTCCGGCATAAGGCTGGCTCCTGATCCAGGCTTTTCCTGGGTGGGGGATCCAATCCAAATACTGGATGCCCCTTCTTCCGATCGAAAAATCGATCCTTGGATCCAATTCCTTGGTGGTAGGCGTAAAAGGATCGTCGGCTTCTAGGCCATAATCCGTTTCAATGGCATTGGCCGCGCTGTTGTACGACTTGTCCAACAAAGGCAGACCTCCTGCGGTTCGGAACGAATTGCCCAATTCGAAGCTGGGCTGGAAGAAACCACAACAGTTACCCGGACCATCCGGGCCGGTATTGTAGGGATAGTTCAAATCATCAAAGTAATTCGCGTTTTGAGTACTTCCCGTATTATTCGCGGCTTCCACATCAAAAACCGTCTCGGCATGTTGGTCGTTCTCTGCGTTATAGATCTGTGCGTAATCGTCCAACAAGGCATACTTCAAACCATTGGAAGTGGTACCGTTGGCGATGACATCATCGAACCACGATTTGGCCTCGGAGAATTTTTGTTGGTACAATTTCGCCTTGCCCATATAGGCGGCCGCAGCCCATTTGTTGTTCCTGCCAGGTCCATTGACCCCGGGTAGATTGTCATAGGCAAACTGAAAATCTGCTTCGATCTGGCCCCAAACATCAGGGGTATTGGGAACCTCTACCACCTCTGGGGCAGATAAGGACTCATCGAAAACAGGGATACTGTTGAAGTGCTTCTTCAGGTCGAAATAGAAATGGCCCCTAAGAAATCTGGCTTCCCCTGCAATTCGCGCTGCATCGGCCGCTGAAACATCGGTGGCATTTTCCAAGGCCCGTAGCACCGCATTGGCCCTACTTACCCCTTCAAAACGACCCCTCCAAAGGTTGTTCAAATCCCCACTGGTGGGATCGGTCTCATACCGTTGGATAGGATTGATGGAGGAATAATCCCCTGCATCGGTGCCCTTATTGGCTTCCCCTCCCATAACGGATCCGGTGACCCAGTGGTTGGGTCCTTCAAAACGGTTTCCGAATACCCCGTTTACGGCAGCATAGGTTCCGATAAGAAGACCTTCGATACCATTCTTTGTTCCTACCTGCGCATCGGCAAGCGCTCCGGCTGGAAGCACTTCCAAGAATTGATCATTACACGAGACCCCGAACATGAGCAGGCCCATGGAGAGTACCGTGTATTTTTTAAGTTTATTCATTGTTTTCATAGTTAAATTTTTGATAAATATAAGATTTTTTTTGCAGACATAATTAGCGGATTTATCATATTTAGCTTATATGCCCTATTCAAGGGTGATCAAATACTGCGGAGAAACCGGATAGTTGCCCACATCAATACCAAAGTTGGTATCGGCGCCACCACCTACTCCTGGGTCTAAACCACTATAATTGGTAATCGTCCAGATGTTGTTGGCGGAAAGACCCAATTTGAGTTTGCTCAAACCTAACCTGTCCAAAATGTCTACAAAGTCGTAGCTGAGGGCCAAACGCTGCAAGCGCACATAAGTACCGTCTTCTACGTACCAAGAGTTACCTGTACCACTGGTACTGAGGTTCGAAGCGCTTTCCCAGATCGGGGCAGCGGCATTGTTGCCCAATGCAGGGGTCCAAGAACGTTTTGCGTTCTGGCCTTTGGCAGAACCTTCGAAGGTGCCGAAGAAATCGGTAAACCATTTCGATTGGTTGAAGATCTCATTGCCCACGGAGGCGAACCAATAAGTTTCGAATTCAAGATTCTTATACCTCAAGTTCAAGGTAGCACCGCCTGTGTAATCGGGTACCGCACTTCCCAAAAAGGTCCTATCGTCCGGGGTAATGGCACCATCACCATTGACGTCTTCATACCTGAAACGGCCTAAACCTTTTCCATCCTGTGCTGGCGAACTGTCAACTTCGGCCTGGCTATTGAAATAACCGATTACATTATATCCAAAGAAAGACGACAAAGGCTGCCCAACGGCATTCCTTGTGGCTTGGATACCGCGATAGCTTTGGCCATCGAAGAATTCAATGCCCGGAGCCAATGCGGTGATCTCATTGGTCAAGAACGAGTTGTTCAAGGTAAGGGTAAACGATAGGTCATCGGTGAACTTCCCACGGCCTATGATCTGGAAATCCACGCCTTGGTTAGACATACTGGCAATGTTCACGGAAGGTGCTGAGGCATAAGAACCGGTAACCGCGGCCAAGGGTACTTGGTATAACAGGTCTTCGGTGTCTTTTTTCCACCAATCCAGGATAATTTCCAGATTGTTGTTCATGAAAGAGGCATCAAAACCAACGTTAATGGTGGTACTGGTTTCCCATTTTGCATCGGGGTTACCGATACGGCTCTGGGCGAACCCTTCATTGGCGCCACTGTTCTGGCCATCCACAGGATAAAAAGTATTGCCCCTATCCGAAGCATACAAAGAATACTGGTTATTGGGATCCACGTTGTTCGAGTTACCCATTTCACCCCAACCCCCACGGAATTTTAAATCGGTGATGAAGTTTTGGTTTTGCATAAAGGGTTCCGCGATCACACGCCAAGCTCCCGATACTGCAGGGAAGGTTCCATAACGGTTGTTGCCCCCAAAACGGGAGGCCCCATCCCTACGGATCACCCCGGTCAAATAATAGCGTTCGTTCCAGTTGTAATCGAGTTTCCCGAAGGTAGAGTAGAAGTTGACACCTTTGGCAATTCCACTGCCTACGTTCGGACTCTGCACTACGCTCAGGCTCTGGAAATCCAAATCGGTGGAGAAGGGGTTGATACCGTTACCGAAAATGTTCCTTCCACGACCGGTGTTCAAGGCCTCCATACCGGCAAAGGCACGGATCTTGTGATTGCCGAACAATTTTTCATAGGTAAGGGTATTGGTAAAGGTCCAGTTGAAATTGTAGAAACTGCTTTCTGAAAAGCTGTTACTGGCCTCTGGCTCAGAATCACCCAAATAACGGAAACCGTAGTTTACAAAATGGCCATTGGTGTATCCCCCACCCAAGCTGGTACGGAAGGTAAGTCCGTCTAAAGGCTTCAATAAAGCGTACAGGTTTCCGAAGCCACCAATGGTATAGGCCTTATCGGAACCATCATTTAGTGTTAACTGGCGAACTGGGTTACGAGGGTTGTTGAACCCTGCGGCACGGGTACTGGCAAAGCTGCCGAATTCATCGCGAACGGGTATAATGGTAGGCATCCTATATGCGGATAATACCACCGACTCGTCGTCGGCACCACCGATACCGCCCTGGCCTCCAAATCCACCGACCACCGATCGGTAGGTCACCTGGAAGTTTTCGCCAATGCTCAACCATGGGGTCACGTCCCATTCAGAGTTGAAACGGGCAGAATATCTTGAAAAATCGTTTTGTAATAAGATCCCGGCCTGGTTTTGGGCAGAAATGCCCATATAGAAGCGTCCATTTTCGGTGCCTCCATCAAATCCTAGCGTAAATCGGCTAATAGGTGCGATCCTTGTAATTTCCTTATACCAATTGGTCCCTGCCAAATTTGGCCTGATCAGGAATACGTTTGCTGGATTGGCCTCATAGTTGGCCTGGATCTGTGCAAGGTTGATTTCGCTGGCAAACACCCCGTTCTGCCCATCGGCATGTAGGTAATCTGGAAATCGAGGGGTAGGGTTAGATCCATATTGTGGATGGGCATACTGCACTGCGGTACCGTTTGCCGCAGCGTTATTTTCATAAGCAAGATGAGTGTACTCGGCCATATCCTGAGGGTTCAGGTTGTTCGGCGCCCCTGCCGTATTGGGATCTTGCACCCCGCTGGCGATGTTCAGGCTCATCCGCGTTTTGCGGCGCGCCCTTGATCCTTGCTTGGTGGTGTAAACGACCACCCCGTTGGCTGCCCGTGCCCCATAAATGGAAGCTGCTGCAGCGTCTTTAAGCACGGTCGTGGTCTCGATATCATCTGGATTAAGGAATTCCGTATTGCCAACAGGAACCCCGTCAAC
>JBATHI010000355.1:0-6487 GCA_049666645.1 Flavobacteriaceae bacterium
TAGCCTACAATGAGCGTTTTTCCGGTGACGTGGGTGTAACGCACCCCAAATTCAAAAAAGGGATATTTGAAAACATTGGCCAGGATTATAGGTATGGCCATGATCCATCCATATTGGGCTCCGGCCTTGGTCGACAGTACCAAATGGGAAGTGCCTATGGCCATGCTGGCAAATAAAAGCCCCGGTCCGAGGCTTTTGATGAAGGCTTTGAATTTTGACATTTTGGAGGGTTGGTATTTCTAAATTAAGGCTTTTTTTGGTAGTTGCGACCGCGGTTTTTCAAGTTTAAAACTCAAGGATGAACGTCGATGCCGACCGATATGGGCCCTGTAGTACTATAAGTCCGATGGAAATAATAGGCAAATGTCATGGTATTGGGTACTCGGTTCCCAAGCTATTTAATTTCAATGGTGTCACCAAAAAATTTGGGTTGTGTATTGAAAACCAGATCTATGAATACTTTGACACGGGCAAAATATTCCCGCAATTTCACCTTCAATCCGGGCTGACCGGATACATCGGTAGCATTGAAGCCGATGGCATGCAGGCCCTTCTTTTCCGCAAGGTAAATGGCCCGCTCATTATGGAATTTTTGGGAAATCACCGTCACTTGGTCCAAGCCGAATACTTCTTTCGCGCGAACCATGGAATCAAGGGTCCTGAAACCGGCGTAGTCCAGAAAAATCCTGTTTTCCGGTATGCCCCCATATACCAGGTCCTTTTTTATGGTCGTCGGCTCATTATAGTAAATGGTACCATTATCGCCGCTTACCAAGACAAAGTCGATTTTGCCTGCTTTGAACAGGGCTATGGTGGCGTCGATGCGATACGTGTAGTAAGGGTTCGGTTGCCCGTTTGAGCGTCTTTTGGAAGTGCCCAGAACCAGACCGACCCTATTTTTCGGTATGGTTTCGATGGTGGAATAAGTCTGGCCCTCGGCCGCACGATTGATGGTATAGTTACATACGATAAGGGTCAATAGGCCAATTAGGGGGAGCAACCCCAATAATTTGAAGTACCTTCTTTTCATGCAGCTTGCAATCTTGGGTTAAAGGTAAGGAAATAATGGGGTGCGGCTCTGTTGCCCCCAAACAAACTTCGGCAAGCAAAATTTGGTTTGTGGGATCTATTTAATCATTTAATAAACATTTAACAATGGTTGCACATGCAACCAATTCATTTTTACTTAGTTTTGGCCTTCAAAATGGAAAACAGCCCTATTGATTTCGAACATTCGATAGCCCCTTGGATCGGAAAGACCACAAAAATAGTGGACCATCATATGCAAGAGGCCATGGCCCGCCATGGTTTGGACCTGAGTAAGGAACAGATGATCGTTTTGAAGAAATTAATGGACGAGGATGGCCTCAACCAAAATGAACTGGCGGCATTGACCTATAGGGATAAATCATCTTTGGCAAGGCTGTTGTCCAAAATGGAACAAAAAAAATACATCATCAGGAAACAGTGCAGGGAGGATCGAAGGATCAATAAGGTATACTTGACCGAAATAGGGGAGAAGGTATTTCAACAAACCCGGCCACTGGTGCGGGAATTGATACTCAAGATGGAACAAAATATCTCCCAGGAAGAAAAAGCCATAATGATCGACATCCTAAAAAGGGTGCAGGCCAATTTTGTTGGGCATCTCGATTTGGTCGAGGAAATAAGGCCATGGAAAGGGTTATAGATCACATGATAAGGCCATTTTAGCAAATATTTAACATGTCTCGATTAAACAATTTTTCAATATGGAAGTCAAACCAAAATCGGGCCGGTCTATACTGCCATGGCAATAAACTAGAAATCAACTTGTTTACAACATCCAACTTATGAGAAAAATTTTACTGGCGGTGCTTGGTATCGTACTGATCATTGCAGCCATCTTCATGGCTAGGTACATCGTCAACAGCAAGACGGCCTACAAGCCCAAGGCAGAGAAGGTGGTGAAAACGGTATTTACCAAAGTGGTGCGGAATGGAACCGTACCCATCGTGGTAAGTGCCAATGGCAACCTGATGGCCAAGAGCAGGGTGGAGCTCTATGCCGAGGTCCAGGGGGTTTTTAGGAGCGGCAACAAACTGTTCAAAGTGGGCCAGCCTTACGGTGCAGGAGAGACCATAATTAGAATAGATGCTTCGGAATATGCGGCCAGCGTGCAATCGGCCAAAAGCAACCTCTACAATCTGCTGACCTCCATCATGCCCGATCTGCGGCTCGATTATCCCGAGATTTTTCCCAAATGGCAGGCCTATCTCAACGGTTTTGACATGGACGCCACGACACCCGCACTGCCCGAGATGACCAGCGAAAAGGAAAAGTTCTTTATCAGCGGCCGAGGGATCCTTACTTCTTATTACAACGTGAAGAACCTCGAACAACGGCTGGCGAAATATCGCATAGTTGCTCCTTTCAAGGGGGTATTGACCGAAGCATTGGTCACAGAGGGAACCTTAATCAGGTCGGGGCAAAAGTTGGGCGAATTCATCAATACCGATGTTTATGAACTGGAGGTGGCGATAGGAAAAACTTATAGCGACTTGTTGGAGATAGGGGAAGGGGTGGTCCTTTCCGATCTTGACGGCACCCATACCTATAAGGGCAAGGTAGCGCGCATCAATAGCAGTGTCGATCAGGCAACCCAGACCATCAAGGCTTATATCGAGGTAAAGGACGAGAGGCTCAGGGAAGGCATGTACCTCGAAGCGCGCCTCGATGCCAGGGAAGAAGCCGATGCCATAGAAATCGATCGAAGTCTGCTTTTGGAAAATGACAAAATATTTGTGGTTCGGGATACGATCCTCGATTTGATCGATGTGAAACCGGTATATTTTACCAACAAGACCGTAGTGCTCAAGGAGGTGCCCGACGGTACCGTGATTATGGCCAAACCCTTGATCGGGGCCTATACGGGCATGGCGGTCAAAGTATTTCAGGACAGTATGGCTAAAAACAACGGATAATGCGAAACCTAATAGCATATTTCATTAAGTACCACGTAGCGGTAAACGTATTTATCCTGGCGCTGACCATTTTTGGTATCGTGGGCGCACTCAGCTTAAAATCGTCGTTCTTTCCGCTATCGGATTCAAAGAACATCTTCATCAATATCACCTACCCCGGGGCATCCCCCCAGGAAGTGGAAGAAGGGATCGTCCTCAAGATCGAGGATAACCTAAAGGGACTGGAAGGCGTTGACCGAATTACCTCCACCTCCCGTGAGAACAGCGGAAGCATCAACGTCGAGATCGAAAAGGGAAGGGATATCGACTTCATGCTTTTGCAAGTCAAAAATGCCGTGGACAGGGTGCCTACCTTTCCGACCGGGATGGAACCCTTGATCGTTTCGAAATTGGAGGCCGTGCGGCCTACGATCAGTTTTGCAATCAGTGGGGAGAACATTCCCTTGGCGACCCTGAAACAGATCGGGAGGCAAATCGAAAACGATATCAGGGCGATCGAAGGCATCTCACAAATCGAGATAACGGGCTTCCCGTTGGAAGAAATCGAAATCGCCGTCAACGAGAGCAAATTGCTGGCCTATAACATCTCTTTTGCGGAAGTGGCCGGGGCCGTGGGCAATGCCAATATTTTGGTCACGGGCGGCAACATCAAAACCGATGCCGAGGAGTACCTGATCCGTGCCAACAACCGATCTTATTATGGCGACGAATTTTCAAATATCATCGTTAAAGCCGATGCCTCCGGCCAAACGGTAAGGCTCAAGGATGTCGCCCAGATACGCGACAGGTTTGCCGAATCGCCGAACGCCTCCTATTTTAACGGAAACCTATCGGTAAGCACCACCATCACCAGTACCAATACCGAAGACCTGATCGGTTCCGCGGAAAAGGTGAAGGAATATATTGCCGATTTCAATCAGAAATACGACAATGTGAAGTTGAGTGTGGTCAGCGATCAATCGACCACTTTGGTACAGCGTACCGAATTGCTCACCTCCAATGCCATCATGGGTATCCTGTTGGTGTTGATTTTCCTCTCGTTGTTCCTGAATACCAGATTGGCCTTTTGGGTGGCGTTTGGGCTCCCGATCTCATTTTTGGGCATGTTTATCTTTGCCGGTTTCTTCGATGTCACCATCAATGTGCTCTCCCTCTTCGGCATGATCATCGTCATCGGTATCTTGGTGGATGATGGGATCGTGATCGCTGAAAATATTTACCAGCATTATGAAAAGGGGAAGAGCCCTATTCAAGCGGCCATCGACGGCACCATGGAAGTGATTCCACCGATCGTTTCAGCCATTATCACCACGATGTTGGCCTTTTCCATATTTCTTTTTCTTGATGGCCGGATCGGGGAATTCTTTAGCGAGGTATCGGTCATCGTGATGCTCACCCTTGCGGTATCCTTGGTGGAAGCCTTGTTGATCCTTCCCGCGCATTTGGCCCATTCCAAGGCATTGCAGCCGTTGGATGACAAACCAAAGAAGGGAATCGCAAAGGCCTTTGCCAAACTTAGGGTAATCAATCGATTCGGTGACCGTATGATGGCTTGGATGCGCGACAGGCTCTATTCGCCCACGCTCCATTTTGCAATGCAACATAAAATATTGACTTTGGCGTTCTTTGCTTCGGCCTTGATCATCACCTTGGGGACGATTGGCGGTGGTATTATCCGAACCGCATTCTTTCCAAGGGTGGCCAGCGACCAGGTCCGGGTTGAACTGCTCATGCCCAATGGCACCAACGAAAAAGTCACCGATTCGATCATCAGTCTGATCGAGAAGAAATCCTTTATTGTCAATGAGGAACTCACCGAGCAATATTTGAAGGGAACCGACAAGGTGCTTTTTGAGAACGTCATTAAAAATGTAGGTCCGGGTTCCTCCGCGGCGACCCTGACCATCAATTTGCTTCCAGGGGAGGAACGTCCCGATGCCATCGTATCGGAATTGATCACGAATAGGCTGCGGGAACTTGTAGGCCCTATCATCGGTGCCGAAAGTGTTATTTACGGTTCCGGAGGCAATTTCGGGGGCGACCCCGTTTCCGTATCGCTGTTGGGAAATAACATCCAGGAACTCAAGGCGGCAAAAGCGGAACTTAAAACCGCCATGCTCAATAATTCGGCCCTGAAAGACGTTGCCGATAACGATCCCGCCGGTATCAAAGAAATACGGTTGCAACTGAAAGACAATGCCTATTTGTTGGGGTTGGATCTTCGGAGGGTCATGGATCAGGTCAGGGGAGGCTTCTTCGGGGCACAGGCCCAGCGTTTTCAACGCGGACAGGATGAAATCAGGGTATGGGTCAGGTACGACCGGGAGAACCGCTCCTCCATCACAGATCTTGATGAAATGCGGATTGTGACGCCCAGCGGAAGCAGGGTGCCTTTAAAGGAGATTGCCACTTATGTGATTGAAAGGGGCGATGTGGCGGTCAACCGATTGGACGGGAGACGAGAGATTCAGGTCACCGCCGATCTTAAGGATGAAAAAACCACCAGTGGTACCGATGTGATGTTGGAAATCCAGAACGATATCATGCCCGAGATCCAATCGAAGTACCCCACGGTGAGTGCTTCATACGAAGGTCAGAACAGGGAGGCCGGAAAATTGTTGCGTTCCTTGAAGTTCGTGGGTTTGACGGTCTTGATGCTGATCTATATCACCATTGCGTTCACTTTTAGAAGTTTCAGCCAACCTTTGATGCTTTTGTTATTGGTGCCGTTCAGTATTACCGCGGTGGCTTGGGGGCATTGGTTGCACGACTTTCCCATCAATATCCTTTCCATGTTGGGCGTGATCGCCCTTATCGGGATCATGGTGAACGATGGCCTGGTGCTCATCGGCAAGTTCAACAATAACCTCAGGGCAGGCATGCCTTTCGATGATGCCCTCATCGATGCGGGACGCTCCCGTTTCAGGGCCATATTCCTGACCTCGGTCACCACCATAGCCGGACTGGCCCCTTTGATGTTGGAAACCAGCAGGCAGGCCCAGTTCTTGATACCCATGGCCATTTCCATAGCCTATGGAATCGGCTTTGCGACCGTGTTGACCTTGATCATGTTGCCCATTTTCCTCTCTTTTGGCAATAAGTTCAAAGTGGGTACCAAATGGCTCAGGACCGGTAACGCCGTGACCAAGGAAGAGGTGGAACGGGCAATAATCGAACAGAAAGAGGAACTTCATATGAGCGTTAGCCTGAACCACCACAGTAACGGTTCGCCCAAAACCCATACAGACCACGAAGTATCCGAGAAGGCAGTTTCAGTTAAAAAAATGCCCCAAGAGACCGAATAAAAAGAATCCCGAAACACATGAGAAATCTTTTCCTAGTTTCCCTATTATTTGCAATGGGAATTTCGCCGCTTTTGGCCCAAGAAAAAATGTTGACCAAACAAGAGGCCATCGTTCTGGCCCTTGACAACAATTTTGGGATCAAGGTTGCCCAAAACCAGGTGGAAATAGCAGACAACAACCAAAGTATGCTGAATTCGGGATATCTGCCCAGCCTCACCG
>JBATHI010000356.1:0-5522 GCA_049666645.1 Flavobacteriaceae bacterium
CTGTGCTGCGATCAATTCTTTCTTGTCAAGACTACCTAAGCGCCTAATGCAAACCCTTCTTGCCGAAGAAGGCGTCGACAATGGTCTTGATGCTTTTGAAGCCCATGAACACAGCACCTATGGCCAATAACAGTCCCACTACCAAAACCTGGATGTAAAGCGGGTGTTCTTGGTTCTTGAAGGCTTGATAAAGCGTTAGGGGGGCTGTAAACATAAGCGCGATGGTATAGCCCAAAAATTTAACCCCCTTTAAAAGCAACTCTTTATTGGTATTCATATTAGACAGGGACTTTTTTTCAAAAGTAGCGATTAAGCCCTATATTTCTTTCATCTTAATTTTTGATATCCATGTCCAAACCCATGCGCTTTTTATTGGTCCCAGATAAGTTCAAAGGTTCTTTGACCGCTGAGGAAGTGATGCAAGCACTGCATTGGGGCATCAAAGATGTTTTTCCCCAGGCCGAGATCCATTCCATCCTGGCTTCTGACGGAGGGGACGGTTTTTTGAATGCGATAGCCCAACAGCTGCCTTGCCAAGAGATTTTCGTCGATACCCAAGACCCTCTCGGTCATGAAATACAAGCCCGTTATCTTTACGACCCAACCGCCAAGAACGCCTACGTGGAATTGGCTTCGGCCTCTGGCCTTGAACTGCTCCTACCGACCGACCGAAAGGTCATGGACACATCCACTTATGGAACCGGATTACAGATAAAAGATGCCCTATCGAGGGGCGCCAGAAAAATATACATCGGTTTGGGGGGAAGCGCCACAAATGAGGCGGCCATTGGTATTGCCAGTGCCATGGGTTATAGATTCTTGGACCAGGGAGGCAATCTGTTGTCCCCTATAGGAAGGCATCTGAACCAGATAGCAACGATCGATGGGGCAGGGGTAATCCCCCAATTGAAAGCGGTTCAATTTTATGCCGTCAATGACGTTGATAATCCTTTATTCGGCAGCAATGGGGCTACCTATGTATATGCCAGGCAAAAAGGCGCCAGCGATGCTGAAATCGATTTATTGGACAAGGGTTTAATGCATTTGGCAGGACTGGTTACCCAGCAGCTTGGCAAAGATGTTGCCGAGGTTCCGGGCTCAGGTGCGGCAGGAGGAGCGGCTTATGGATTGAAAGTATTCTTTGATGGTAACTTTGTTTCAGGCACCGATTTTATGTTAGATCTAGCCAAGGCCGAAGCACAGATGATGGCCTATCCTTACGATTTCATCATAACGGGTGAAGGTAAGTTCGACCAACAGACCTTGAACGGCAAACTGATCAAAGGCGTCACCGCACTGGGTAAAAGATGCGGGGTTCCGGTAGTTGCGGTCTGCGGAAAACTGGAACTTCAAGAGCAGCAATGGAAAACGATGGGCCTCAGCCAGGTAATCGAGATTCAGGATAAGAAAATGGCCGTCTCCTATAGCATGGCCAATGCGGCACGGTTGATTCGGGAGAAGGTCGGGGATTTTCTGGCACGATTGGGCGAATAGCGTTCCCCATTCTTCAAGTGGCAATGCAAAGGTCAATCCACTACTCGATGACCAATCGCTGGGAATAGCTTTGGCATACGGCAAAATACCCGAGCGCAAAGTTCAGCGCATCGTCATTATTGACAAAATTGCCCTTCACTGTTGCAGCGGGAGTTTGAAAGGGCCCTTGCGCGCCGCCATCGGCCTGTACGATCACTTGGTTCATATAATCATAAAAGGACTTGTCAACACCGACAATCTCGATTTCAATTTCCCTTCCTGATTCCAAGCCGTCATCGTAAAAATAGGAAAATTCAAATCGTTGGCCTGGATAGAATTCATCCTCGGTGACCAAATATTCGTTAAAATCGAAATCGAACAGATAATAGTCATCCCTATCGGGGGCATCCGTGAACGAGACGATGACCTCCGTTTCGTCTCCCCCGAAAAGGCCTCCCTCTCCTTGGATCAGGGAATCAATGGGAACGGTCGGCACATACTGGGCTGTGGCCGTATAGCGCTGACCGTTATACACGACCGATAGGGTTAGCACTCCCTCCAAAAGAAAACGGGTATCCAATGCCACTTCATAGATCCCCGATCCAGGTTCACTTTCCTGTAAGATTGCCGAAGAACGCGAAAGTTCATTGGTGATGGTAGCTTCTTCCAAAATAGCGGGCTCAATTTGACCGAAGAACGAGCTGCCCAACGTGGCCCTCAATTGAAAAACGGTAGTGGGTTGCGATGTATCCGTGATGCGCTGGAGGGCATCAACGACCAATCTCGATCGATCCGTTGGCACGGTCACTTCAATGACATCTTCACATCCTAGCATCAATACAAAAACGATGACCAGTAGCATTAGTTTTTTCATGCCGTTAAAATTTAAAATTATAGGTCATTGCCGGCACGATTCCAAAAATGGAAGTACGTATGGCCTCATTGGCTCCCGTATCCTGATTACGTCTAAAATTGATGGAAGCGGCATTCTTTCTGCTGTACAGGTTATAGATGCTGAAAACCCATTCTGCCTGCTTTTTTCTGCCCGTGTTCTTCCTTGGGGTAAGTGTTGCCGCGACATCGAGACGATGGTAAGCAGGCAATCTTTCCTTGTTGCGCAAACCGTAATACGGAATACTAAGGCCTTGAAATTCGAATTGCCCGATGGGATAGTTGGTTGGCTGCCCGGTCTGGAACACAAAGTTCGAATTGAAGCTCCATTTTTCATTGAGCCCGTAACTCCCGTAAAAGGAAATATCCTGCGGTTTATCATATGGCGTATTATACCATTCCCCAAAATTGATCCCAGTTTCACCAACGTTTCTGCCAGGGGTACGCTGCTCCGATTTTGATAGGGTATAAGCCAGCCAACCCTGGAACCGCCCTTCACTTTTACGAAGCAGCAGTTCGAGTCCATAGGCCCTTGCCCCACCATTTAAGATAACCTGTTCAATGGCGTCATTGGCGATGAGATTTGCGCCATCGATGTAATCGATCCTGTTTTGGATATCCTTGTAAAAAATTTCCGTTTCCAATGTGTAATCCCCGCCTCCGAGGTTATTGAAATATCCAACTGCATATTGATCCAACAATTGCGGCTTTGCAAAAGGCCCACTTGGGGTCCAAACATCCAAGGGGGTCGGGGAGCTGGTATTGGAAAGTAAATGAAGGTATTGGGCCAAGCGGGTGTAACTGGCCTTCAGTGAACTCTCGGTACCCAGCGTGTAGGATAAAGATACCCTTGGCTCGAGATTGTTGAAGGTTGCCAGAGTTCCGCTTTTTGCATTTATCGTGGCGATGGGCTTCGCTTCGCGATAGATCAAAAGGGTAGGGTCAAAGAATACGGCTTCATTGTTTTCGTACGCATTGATCTCATCCTGACCCAGTCTTATGAAATTGCTCCATCGGAGACCGTAACCAAGGCTCAAGTTGTCGCTCAGATCATGTTTGACATCGATGTAAGCGGCCAGTTCATTGGCATATTTTCTCACCAATTGATCTTCTATGATACCTGAATTACTATTGCTGGGCGCTATTTTGCCAGGATTGAATTGATAATATATGTTGTTCACCCCATAATTCACCTGCAATTTATCGGTGACGTAGTGTTTCAGGTCATATTTCAAATTGAAATTTCTGATGCCGGAATTCCAGTTGAAGCCAACGAAGTCTAACTTCAAACCGTAATAATAGTCGGAATAAATTAGGGAAAGGTTTGAAAACAACTTGTTGGAAAACAAGTGGTTCCATCTAAAATTTCCGACCGCATTTCCATAGGTATTTTCAAATGTGCCATTGATACCAAAAACATCACGTCCGAAATAGCCCGAAAGATAGATACTGTTGCGACTGTCGAGATTAAAATTGATCTTGGTATTCAAGTCGTAAAAATAGGCCGTATTGTCTTGATTGAACAAGGGGAGGAACAAATGGGCATAGGAGGCACGGCCCCCGATCAAGAAGGCGGCCTTATCTTTGATAATCGGGCCTTCGACCAGTAAACGACTGGCCACGGCACCGAGCCCGCCATTCACTTTGAATGCTTTACTGTTGCCCTCTTTTTGAAAAATATCGAGGACCGAGGAAACCCTTCCGCCATATCGTGCGGGGATACCCCCTTTATATAATTTTAAATCCTTTATGGCGTCCGGATTAAAAACCGAGAAAAATCCGAATAGGTGGGAGGAATTGAAAATGGTGGCTTCATCCAATAGAATAAGGTTCTGGTCAACTGAGCCACCCCTCACATTGAATCCAGAAGCGCCTTCACCTGCATTGGTAACCCCTGGAAGCAACAGAATGGACTTGATGACATCGGCTTCGCCCAATATGACCGGGATTTTTTTAATGGTTTCGACCGAAAGGGCATTGACGCTCATTTGCGGCGTCCTGACATCCATTTTCTCCACATCTTCGGTGACGACCACTTCGTCCAATTGTTCCGCTGCTTCGATCATCTGGAAGTTGACCTGCCGGTTGGTGGTCAGCTCGAAGTCTTGGGAGATGGTTTGAAAACCCAAATAACTTACCTGCAATCGATAATCGCCTTCAGGTAGGGTAATGGAATAAAAACCGTATTCATTGGTGGTCACGCCCGTTCGCAACTCGGGCACGGCGATGGTGACCCCTATGAGCGTTTCGTTGCTCGAAGCTTCGGTTACGGTACCGCTTATGGTAAATCTTTGTTGCGCGAAAGAAAACATCAAACAAAAGAGGGCCGGAACCACAGCGATTTTCGTGCGAGGGAATATCAAAAGCAATTTTTTTATAAAAGTAATTGGGTTAGACCGCACTTAAAAAAGCTTAACAGTTTTTTGGGAAAGTAAAACCCCCCGGGCTACCTGGGGGGTCTGATATCATATTTCGTATATACCTAACCTTCGATCTGTTCCAAGATATGGTTGAAGGTCTGGCTTGGCCTCATGGCCTTGCTCATGAGGGCAACATCGGGTTGGTAATAACCACCGATATGTTGTTCCTTCCCCTGTGCATTTTCGAGCTCTGCAACAATTTTACTTTCACTCTCTTTCATCGCCCCTGCGACTTTCTCAAAAACTTTTTTCAATTGTGGGTCCTTGTTCTGTGCGGCCAAAGCTTCGGCCCAATAAAGTGCCAGATAAAAGTGGCTTCCACGGGTATCCAGTTCCTTTACCTTTCTCGAAGGGGATTTGTTATTGTCCAAGAACTTTTCCGTCGCACTATCGAGAGCGTCGCCCAAAATACGTGCTTTCTGGTTGCCGTATTTTTCACCATAAAATTCGAGCGAGACCCCAAGTGCCAAAAATTCGCCCAATGAATCCCAACGCAGATGGCCCTCTTCGAGAAATTGTTCAACATGTTTGGGAGCAGATCCACCGGCCCCGGTCTCAAAAAGTCCTCCGCCGTTCATCAAGGGCACTATCGACAACATTTTTGCACTGGTTCCCACCTCCAAAATGGGAAACAGATCGGTTAGGTAATCCCTGAGCACGTTTCCGGAAACTGAAATGGTGTTTTTACCTTGTGAGATCTGTTCCAGGGTGAATTCGGTTGCCTTGATAGGCGAAAGG
>JBATHI010000357.1:0-1722 GCA_049666645.1 Flavobacteriaceae bacterium
CCCCCAAGGCCAGGAAGAGCAATTTAACCACCATGTGGTCATGGAACGGTGCCTTTGCCCTGTCGCGGGTTCGATGGAGGAGATACAACAACATGGCCACTATGATCAGGGCCATGACCATATGTACCGTGATCTTCACGGGTTCCAAAACCGAATATACCACGGTTGCACCAAGCCAGGCCTGAAAGCCCATGGCAAAGACCACCAAAATAGAGAGGAAGGTCAGTAATTTTTCTGTTTTCCAGTACCGTAAAGACAGGATGGCCAGCACCAAGGTGGCCAAGCCGGCCAGGGCACCCAAAAGCCTGTTGATGAATTCGATCCAGGTATGCCATGGATTGAAAATGGCATAATCGTGTTTGGTATAGGGCTCCCAATATTGGGCATCGAATCGATCGGTAGTCTTAAAATCTTCTTTGGCCACCAGCAGCGATTCGTCCTTGATGATGACCTGCCCTTTTTGGTAGTCCCTGTTTGCCGTCCATTGCAGTTCGGAGGCTTCGGTAGGGGGGATGTAATATCCAAAACACTTCGGCCAGTCGGGGCAACCCATGCCGCTCCCCGTCATTCTTACAATGGCTCCGGCGGCGATCACCAAATACACCAAGATCAGGGAAATTTTCGCGGCTTTGCGAAAGGTTTTTTGCATGATTTACGCTTAATAGAGTGCAAAATTACCACATCTTTTACACAAAAAGACTCCTATTTTGGAAAAAACGGGTCGAATTTCCCAGTCTTGTTTATAGGCCCATGGCTTTGCCCTTTTTCAGCATGAAATCCCATGCCGCATCATGTTCGTTCGGAATTTCACCTTCCAAAATGGCCTCCTTGATCGCTTCCTTGATGATCCCGATCTCTTTGGAAGGTTTTAGATTGAAGGTCTCCATGATCTCTTCCCCGCTCACCGGGGGCTGAAAATTACGGATGTGGTCCCGCTCTTCCACCTCCACGATCTTTTGGCGTACCATCTTGAAGTTGTTTTTGTACTTGCGTTGCTTGGCGGGATTTTTGGTGGTGATATCGGCCTCGCACAAGGTCATCAGATCCTCTACATGCTCCCCGGCATCGAAGACCAGACGGCGTACCGCCGAATCGGTCACATAGGCCTCGGAAAGCACAATGGGCCTGGAGCTCATCATCACCATCTTTTGCACAAACTTCATCTTGTCGTTCAAGGGCATGTGCAGGCGTTTGAACAATTTATAGACCATTTTGGAACCGACAAATTCGTGCCCGTGAAAGGTCCACCCAATTTTTTTGTGGAACCTTTTGGTGGGGGCCTTTCCGATATCGTGCAGCAAGGCCGCCCAACGCAACCAAACATCATCGGTGGTTTTGGCGATATTGTCGACCACTTCGAGCGTATGCCAAAAATTATCTTTATGCCGTTGGCCCTCGATTTCCTCAATGCCCTCCAAGGCAATCAGTTCCGGCAATATATGGGGCAAGAGTCCGGTCTTGTGCAGGAGCCCAAAACCGATGGAGGGTTTGGGGCAGGCCAATATTTTATGGAGTTCCTCGACGATGCGTTCCCCGGAGATGATCTTAATGCGTTCTTTGTGTTCGGTGATCGCTTGAAGTGATTTCAGCTGTATATCAAAACCGAGTTGGGTAGCGAACCGAATGGCCCGCAGCATGCGCAGAGGATCGTCGGAAAAGGTGATGCCCGGCTCCAAGGGGGTACGGATCAGTTTGCGTTCAAGATCGCCCAAACCATCGAAA
>JBATHI010000358.1:0-7947 GCA_049666645.1 Flavobacteriaceae bacterium
GTCGATGGCATTTTGTTTGTTCGCGTGCATTTGGTAGATCCTGGAAATTCTTTCCTTGTTCCCGGAACGGTTGTTCAACACGTAAGACCCTGCATCCAACCTGCCCGAATATGCCCTGAAGAATGCCAAACGGCCCACAAAGGGATCGGTAGCGATCTTAAAGGCCAAGGCGGCAAAAGGTTCCTTGACATCCGGCTTGCGGATCACTTCTTTTTCGGTGTCCGGGTTGATGCCAACGATACCTTCCTTATCCATGGGGGAAGGTAAATACCTGCAAACGGCGTCCAATAAAAATTGGACCCCTTTATTTTTAAAGGAAGAACCACAGATCATAGGAATGATGCTCATGTCCATGACCGCTGCCCTTAAGGCCGCGTGCACTTCATCTTCCGTAATGGAATCTTCATCTTCGAAGAACTTTTCCATCAAGGTTTCGTCATATTCGGCAACCGCTTCAATAAGCGCCGCCCTATATTCTTTGACCTCAGCGGCCATATCGGCAGGAATATCGATCACATCGAAAGTCGCGCCCAAATTATCTTCATGCCAAACGATCGCCCTGTTTTTCACCAAATCGACCACGCCTTTAAAATCGGCCTCGTCCCCGATGGGAAGTACGATGGGCACTGCATTCGATTTCAACATGCTCTTCACCTGGTTACAAACCATCATGAAGTCGGCACCTTGTCGGTCCATCTTGTTCACGAAGCCCATTCTTGGCACCTTGTAATTATCGGCAAGCCTCCAGTTGGTTTCCGATTGTGGTTCCACGCCATCTACGGCGCTAAAAAGGAACACCAAGCCGTCAAGTACCCTAAGCGAGCGGTTCACCTCTACGGTAAAATCAACGTGGCCCGGGGTATCGATGATGTTGAAGTGATACGGCATGGTATCTTCGGTCACCTGCCCATTCTTCATCGGAAAATTCCAGGTACAGGTGGTAGCGGCCGAAGTAATGGTGATCCCACGCTCCTGCTCCTGCTCCATCCAATCCATGGTCGCCGCCCCGTCGTGAACCTCACCGATCTTGTGGCTCACACCGGTATAATAGAGGATCCTTTCGGTGGTAGTGGTCTTACCGGCATCGATGTGCGCGGCAATCCCTATGTTTCTGGTATATTTTAAATCTCTAGCCATTTCGATTAAAATCTAAAGTGGGAGAATGCCTTGTTGGCCTCCGCCATCTTGTGCGTGTCCATTCTTTTCTTCACGGCTGCGCCTTCTTCCTTGGCGGCCGCAAGTACTTCTCCCGCCAACTTCAGGGCCATGCCCTTTTCGTTTCTTCTGCGCGCATAGCTGATCAGCCACTTCATGGCCGTGGATATTTTGCGGTCTGGTCGGATCTGCATCGGTATCTGAAATGTCGCGCCCCCTACCCTTCTGCTTCTCACTTCAACGTGGGGCATGACGTTGGACAATGCGTCTTTCCACAATTCCAACGCGGTTTTGGCTTCGTCGGTTTTCTTTGATTCCACGATATCCATGGCTTCATAGAAAACGCTGAAAGCGATCGATGTTTTCCCGTCCCACATCATCATGTTGACGAATCGGGTGACCAATTGGTCGTTAAACCTCGGGTCTGGTAATAATGGCCTTTTCTTTGCCTGTTTTTTTCTCATTACATTTCAAAGTTTTGGTTTGCCGATCGGGGGCGCTTAAAACCTCCCATCGCGCGAACGCCTGTTTACTTTTTGGGTCGTTTGGCCCCGTACTTAGATCTTCGTTGGGTTCTGCCTGCGACACCTGCAGTGTCGAGTGCCCCCCTGACGATATGGTATCTAACTCCCGGCAAATCCTTTACCCTTCCGCCCCTTACCAATACTATCGAGTGCTCTTGCAAGTTGTGCCCTTCTCCGGGGATGTATGCGTTTACCTCTTTGCCGTTGGTCAACCTCACCCTGGCCACTTTTCTCATGGCAGAATTCGGTTTCTTCGGGGTAGTGGTATAAACACGGGTACAAACCCCCCTTCGCTGGGGACACGAATCCAAAGCAGCCGATTTACTCTTCTTGGTAATCGTGGCCCTTCCTTTTCGTACTAATTGTGAAATTGTTGGCATACTATTTTATATGTATAAAAACTTACCCCTATTTAAGGGGTGGCAAATGTAATGATATTTTCAAGAAATTCAAACGTAGGCCCATTAATTTTGCAAAAAGAAAAAGAAAATTGTGCTCGGCATACATTATGGAACCATGAAGCTCTGAATCCGTTCCCCGAAAAATTACCTTGGGGATATTGCCCGAACCTATAAAATGGTCCCTGAAACCATATTCTTTATGATCTGAAATTGCAATTGGCAGCACTTTTGATTCCCAGGGGCCAGCGTCTAAATAATTTTATGCCATTAAACCGTTATATCAAAACAGCACAATGATGCTTCGAAGCACCCAACGGATGTACGATTTCTAAGGAAAATCATTCTTTTTGCAAAAAAAAGATGGTTCATCGTCATATTTTTATTAAATTGATAAAAACCGTTATTGTTATATAATAGTTTAACAATTAGTGGATTTGTTTTAGCTGTAACTCCTAATTAACACTCAAATCTTAAAGTTTTATTAAAAAAGGTTTGGATAATTAACTTCCTTTTGTGATTTTTGCCCAGCTAATTCAAATAAATTAAAAATGAGAACAAAACTTAATGTAATCTTAACGCTGTTATTGGCGTTCGTTGTGCATTTAACATTTGCGCAGGAAAAAACGATTACCGGTACGGTGACCGACCAAGATGGTCTGCCGCTTCCCGGGGTCAACATTGTAGTGGAAGGTACGACCAGTGGTACCCAAACCGATTTTGACGGAAACTACTCCATCAGGGGCAGTGCCGGACAAACCTTGCTCTTCTCCTATATCGGTCAGAAGAACGTAAGGCAGGCGATCGGTGCCGGCGATACCGTCAACGTCCAAATGGAGGAAGATGCCCAGGCTCTGGAAGAGGTGGTCGTAACTGCACAAGGTATCAAAAGGGAGAAGAAGGCCCTTGGATACGCGGTAAGCTCCGTAGGGGAGGAAGCCTTGGAACAACGCGCGGAAGGCGATGTGGCACGGGTACTTGCCGGTAAGGCTTCAGGGGTTCAGATTACCGCCGCAGGGGGTATGTCGGGATCTGCGACCAGCGTAACCATACGTGGTTTGAGCTCGTTCAGTGGCAGTAACCAAGCATTGTTCATCGTTGATGGGGTTCCCTTCAGTAACGATACGAACACTTCAGGTGACTTCCTTGCAGGAAACACCGGTTCTTCCCGTTTTCTTGATATCGACCCGAACAACATTGCCAGCTTAGAAATCCTTAAAGGTTTGGCAGCGACCACCTTATACGGTACGCTGGGTAAGAACGGGGTCATCTTGATCACCACCAAGGCAGGTGCCGGTGCTGGTGGGAAAAAGAAAAATGAGATCACCGTGAGCCAATCGTTCTTCGTGAACGAATACGCTTCGCTTCCCGATTACCAAAAACAATATGGTAATGGTTTTGACCAGGCCTTCGGATGGTTCTTCAGTAACTGGGGCCCCAGTTTTGATAGAGAGGGCGTTTCAGGATGGGGCAGCCAATCACAGATCGACGACAATGGTACCTTGGCGCATCCCTATTCAACAACATCCATTCAGGCGACCAAAGATGCCTTCCCGGAATTGCAGAATGCACGCTACCCATGGAGGCCCTATGATTCGGTCAAAAACTTTTTCGCGGACGGGCAGGTTACCAACACATCCGTGAACTTTGCAGGAGGCTCGGATGATGGCAAAACAACCTATAACGCCAACTTAGGATATTTGGACGATAAAGGATTTACCCCGGGCAACACGTTGAACCGATTGAACTTTTCAGTGGGTGGGCGTTCCCAGCTGTCGAACAAGTTTACCATTACGGGTACGATGAACTATGCCCGCACAGATTATTCTTCACCACCGGTCTCCGCAAGTAGGGGTAACGGGGGTATCAACTCCAACTCGGTATACGGGGCAGTGCTCTTTACGCCGATCAGTGTGGATTTGATGGGATTGCCATTTGAAAACCCTATTACCGGTGGTAGTGTGTATTACCGTAATGGTAACGACATCATCAACCCACGATGGGTTGCGAAGCACATTACCTTTAACCAGCTGACCAACCGTTTCTATTGGAACGCTTCCTTGAACTATGCACTTAACGAAAACTTGGGCCTTACCTGGAGGACCGGTCTGGATTTCTACAACGAGCGCAACGTCAACTCCTCGGATAAAGGTGGGGTGGAGTTCAACTCGGATATCTTCGGTTTCTTGGCCACTTTTGACAACAACAACACCATTTGGGACCATTTCCTTTCCTTGAACGGAAATTACGATCTTTCCGAAAAGATCGGGATGACTTTCAACGCAGGGGTCAACGCCAGATCGGATGATTTCGACAGGCAGGGTGTCGCCAGTTCGGGACAGATCGTATTTGGCATCAAGCGCCACTTCAACTATTCGAACCAAGTGCCGATCCAGTTTTCACAAAAAAGGAATATCGTCGGTGTCTTTGGGGAGGTCAGTTTTGATTATGACAATATGTTGTTCCTAAACGTGAGCAGCAGAACGGATTGGGTTTCGAACCTGATCACCGAGAACAGGAGTTTGACCTATCCAGGGGCGAGTCTTTCCTTCTTGCCGACGGCGGCATTCAGCGGCCTTCAATCGGAAGGTGGTTTGAACTATTTGAAATTAAGGGCCGGTTACGGTACCTCGGCAAACTTCCCGACCGGCTATCCAACCGTTAGCGTTGTGGAGCAGACTACCCAGGCATGGGGCGAAGGTGGTGAATTCACCGTCAACCAAGTGGGAAGCTTTAAGGCAAACCCAGATTTGAAGCCTGAGTTGCTCAAAGAATTCGAAGTGGGTCTTGAAAGCCGTTTTCTTAAGAATAGGGTCAAATTGGATTTTACCTATTACGACAGGAGAACCGATGACCTTATTGTAAATGAGCCCCTTTCCCCTTCCACCGGGTTTACCTTGACACAAAGTAACATCGGGCAGATCAGCAACAAGGGTATTGAAGCCGATTTGGGTGTCGACATTTTCCAAAGCGACAATGGATTCAACTGGAATTCAAGCGTAAATTTCTTTACGAACAAGGAAACGGTTGAAGAGCAGGAACAGGATATTATATTTTATACCGGTAGCACGGCCTTGTTCATTGGTGCCAACGCAGCGATCAAAGGAGAGTCTTTGGGCGCCATTGTGGGTACCGCCTTCCTAAGGGATGCCGCAGGCAACCTGTTGACGAATGACGCTGGTAACTATGTGATCACCGAGCAGGATTTGGATGGAAACGTGCCCATTATCGGGGACGCGATCCCTGATTATACCATGAACTTCATCAACAGTATGTCGTACAAGGGCATCAACTTTGGTTTCCAGATCTCACATATCAAAGGTGGTGACATCATGTCGAGCACCATAGCCACCTTGTTGGGCAGGGGATTGATCGTGGAGACCCAGGACAGGGAGAATACGTACATCCTTCCGGGAGTGAACCAAAATTCAGGACAGCCGAACGATATCCAGTTGAACAACTCCACTTACTATTTCAGCAACTTGTTGTTCGGACCGGCAGAGGCCAAGATTTACGACGCCTCGGTAATACGTCTGCAAGAGGTTTCCTTGGGCTATACTTTCCCTCAGAAATTCTTGGAGAAAACGCCATTTGGGTCTTTGACCTTTACCTTACAAGGGTTTAACCTTTGGTATGATGCTTATAATACGCCAAAAGGTGCTAACTTTGACCCCAACGTTGCGGGAGTCGGTGTTGGCAACGGACGTGGATTTGACTTTTTGAACGGACCCAGTACCAGAAGGTACGGTTTCAGTTTAAAGGCATCGTTTTAAAAAATTGCTAATCTAATTTATAATAGCTATTATGAAAAAATATATTAAATATCTGATGGTTGTTTTCGTAACGGGCAGTTTTCTGAACTCGTGCGAAACCACCGATCTGGACTTAAGGGTAAGTCCAAACGACCTTGCAGCGGATCAATCCGATCCGAACCTCTTATTGAATTCAATTCAATTTGCTTATACGCAAAACATGATCGCTTTCAATGATTTGGGTGCAGGTTTGACCCGGATCGATTATATGGGCGGAAGGGACTATTTCAATAACTTCCCCGGGGCCACCATGAATGCCATCTGGTCAAGGACCTACAGTAGCCAAGGAATTGGGATGAACACCAACATTCAGACGTTGATAGACATCAATGACACGGGAACCATTAATTATGATTTCCACGTGGCAGTGAGCAAGGTGATGCAAGCACACAATTTAATGTTGTTGGTCGATTATTTGGGTGAGGTCGCATTGACCGAAGCCAACAATGCAACTGATTTTCCCGCTCCGAACTTAGATGATGGCCCTGCAGCATATGCTGCAGCATTTACGCTATTGGATGAGGCACAAGCCTTATTGGGCGCATCTCCCTTGACCCAAGGTGCAGAAGATTTCTTCTACGGCGGCGATACGGCCAAATGGATCAAGTTGATCAATACCGTTCGGCTTAGGGCCTATTTCATCACTGGTGACACTGCAGCCTTTAACAGCATTGTTGCGGGCAATAACTTTATCAGTGCCACCGCCGATGACTTCGAATTCCAGTTTGGTAAGAGGGAATTGCAACCAGATACCCGTCATCCAGATTACGGGGCAGATTATACGCCTTCCGGGGCCAACATCTACCATTCGAACTGGACCATGGAAACCATGTTGAACGACAACGATCCCAGGATCCGATATTATTACTACAGACAAGAAAGTGCCACCCCGGGAGCCGATGCCCCTAACAGTGAAGAATTTCTGGCCTGTTCCTTGGTAGTGCCTCCCCAGCATTATCTTGATGGCGGATACACCTATTGCAGCGTGCCCAATGGATATTGGGGCCGTTCACATGGCAACGACGAAGGTACGCCTCCAGATGGCTTTAAAAGAACCGCTTCGGGTGTTTATCCCGCTGCCGGACGATTCGATGATGACAGTTTTGATGTGGTCGGACTCGGCCTTGGTGGTGGTGGTGCCGGTATAGAGCCTATCCTCCTGGCTTCCTATGTTGATTTTTGGAGGGGCGAAAACGCCACAAGTGATACACAGAAAGCGGCTTTCATGAAAGCTGGCTTGGAAAAATCGATCGCCAAGGTACAGACCAAGGCCGCTTTGGACGCAAGCTCCGACAAATCGTTTGAGCCCACTGCTGCGGAAGTAACCGCCTTTGTTGATGGAAAAGTGGCCGAATTCAATGCCGCCACCGGAGATGACAAGGCGAATGTATTCGCAGAACAATTTTGGATCACTCTATTTGGTGGTGCCGCAGAATCGTTCAATTATTATAGGAAGACCGGTTTCCCAACGACCTTGACGCCGAACTGGGAACCCAATCCAGGACCCTTCCCAAGGTCGTTCCTCTATCCGCTGAACGAAGTGGTGACCAACCCCAATCTCACGCAGAAAACAACGCTAACGGAACAGGTTTTCTGGGATACCAATCCCCCGAGTCCTGCTTTTCCCCCTGCTAACTAACAAACTAAAAAAAGCAAGATGATGAAAATTAATTATAAATATTTTAGTCTTTTAGCATTTGCATCGCTTTTGATCTCATCATGCGATGAAGGGGATGCAGTAGTCGACGATGTAACCGCGAATACGACCAGAGGTGCCATTTTAAGGACGGTCACTGTAGTATCGAATGAACTGCCCCTTGGCGATCCCAATGCTTTGTTCTCGGTTGAGCTTGAAGTTCAGGATGTAGCGAACGGAAGCTTGGTAGACAATATCGAGGTTTACCTGGGATTCCGCGACAATACGGTGGCGACTGGTGGTACCGACCTTGATAAGGCCGAAATACTTGCAGCAACATTGCCCAGTTCCGGTTTTAACCAAGGGCCCAATGGTTTTCCGAGGTTGTCTTATGCCATTACATTGTCGGAGATGTTGAGTGC
>JBATHI010000359.1:0-1865 GCA_049666645.1 Flavobacteriaceae bacterium
GTCGGTCAGGCGGAGTATATTGATATAGCCCCGGCCGTTCGAATCGATTCGGGTAAGGTCTTCCACTTCGAATGATTTTTCGCCAAAAAAGAGGTCTGCCCCCTGTTGTTCCAATTCGATGACCTTCCTCAGGATGGTGCCCGTGGAACTGGTGCCGATGCGGCCATAATTTTTCGTGAATTCCGCCTTCCCGCCTTCCGTGGCGTATTGAAGCACTTTTTTGAAATCCTTGAGGTCCAACAACGGCAATTTCTGATCGTCGCAATACTTGAATATGACGGCCATAATACCTTCCTGCGCTTCTGAAAGGTCTAAAATACGGGAGAGCAATACGGGGCCGAATTCTGAAACGGTGGCCCTTAATTTAACACCATCCTGCTCTGAAAGGGAAAGGATTTCCACGGGAAAGGCCTTGGGCTCGAAAGGGATGCCGATCTTGGCATGCCGCTCGTCGATTTTGGGGTGACCGGGACTGGGTTGTGCCAGCCCGCTCAAATCTCCCTTTAAATCCATGAGCAGCACCGGTATTCCCTTATCGGAAAGGTTTTCGGCAAGCACCTGAAGGGTTTTTGTTTTTCCGGTCCCCGTTGCCCCTGCGATCAGGCCATGGCGGTTCAGGGTCTTAAGGGGGATCTTTACCAGGGCGTTGGTGGCCGCTTCGCCGTTCAGCATGGCGGCACCCATGGCGATAAAGTCGCCTTTGGTGGCATAGCCTTCTTCAATTTGCTTTCTAAAATCGTCTTCGATGCTCATCCGATATTCATATTTTGCATAAAAATAAGGGAAAATTGGATAATGACGCAGTATTTACCGATCGGGATACGAACAAAAAAGGCTTCGATTAATCGTAGTTCACGTTATAAAGCCGTTTCCGATATTAAAACGATCGTCTTTTAAGGTCAGATACCGATGAAGCCGTATCTTTGCCAAATGAAAAAAGAGGATGTTTTGACCTTGGTGGACGAAGGCCTGATGCTACCGCTGATGGAGGAGTTTTACACCATTCAGGGAGAGGGCTTTCACACCGGTACCGCCGCATATTTTATTCGGGTGGGCGGATGCGACGTCGGCTGCCACTGGTGTGATGTAAAGGAAAGCTGGAATGCGGAACTCCATCCGCCTACGGCCATCGATCAAATTGTTTTGAATGCTTCCAAATATGCCGATACCATTGTGGTAACGGGCGGCGAACCGCTGACTTGGGACATGGCCCCTTTGACGCATGCCCTCAAGGGAAAGAAGCTAAAGACCCATATCGAGACCTCCGGGGCCTATCCGCTTACCGGCACATGGGACTGGATCTGCCTCTCTCCGAAAAAGAACAAACTTCCCTTACCGCCCATTTATGAAAAGGCCCATGAATTGAAAGTGATCGTTTTCAATAGGCACGACTTCGTTTTTGCCGAAGAACAGGCGGCCCAAGTGAACAGGGATTGTATGCTTTACCTACAGCCCGAGTGGAGTGTCAGGGATAAAATGACCCCTTTGATCGTCGACTATGTGATGGAACATCCAAAATGGAAGGTTTCGTTGCAGACCCATAAGTATTTGAACATTCCCTAAAAGCCAAACACCTTGGCAAAAAGTTGAGGTTCAGGCCTTTTCATATAAAATGATACTTGCCGGGGCCCATAGTCATTTACCTTCCCCCATTCGCCTGTAGATCCAATACGCACTCTGAATCAAGAGGCGGTATCTCGGCAAGGCCCTTATTGTTCCGTTGTTCCAATAATTTCATCACGCTTTTACCGCTGAGGGCGCATCCCGCCACAAGCCCTTCGTCGGAGGCCAATATTTTTCCAGGGCTGCTTTTTCCGGCAAAACCGCCGAACTGCAGCTCCGCACGCATCAGGCATCCCGTTACG
>JBATHI010000360.1:0-3624 GCA_049666645.1 Flavobacteriaceae bacterium
AATATAAAAGGGGCAGCTATGTCGGGGCCCACTACCACATCACGGAGGTGAAGCACATCACCATTGATTCGGTAGACTGCGGGGCGGGTACCGACTTTTGGAAAGAAACGGTCATTCAACTGTGGGAAAGTCCACTGGAAAAAGACACGCGCGATTTCATGAAGGCCTTTAAGGCCTTGGGTATACTGAACAAAGTGAACGGCATCAAACCGATGGACCCGGAAACCGAAGTAAAATTCGAATATGGCAATGGCGATTTCCACACCGCACAACTGCATGTAAAAGGGTATCAGGTAGAAAATAAGCGCTTCATCCTTCAGTTGGCGGTTGAAAAAACCGATTGTAAGGCCAAGGAAACCTGTGGTGTCGAAGTGGTTTCCGAAATGGCGTCGGAATCGAATTGTGCCCCCGGTAGCGGTTGTTGTTAAAAAGTAGTCGATGAAGGTACGCGAGATGATCCGGGACGACTGGAGTGCAGTTTCCGAAATATACGCCTCCGGCATAGCCACTGGCTTTGCCACCTTCGAAAAGCAAATCCCTTCCTATGAAGCCTGGGACAAGGCCCATTTGAAAGCCTGTCGCGTGGTGGCCGAGGACGATCACGGCCTCGTGCTGGGTTGGGCAGCCCTTTCGCCGGTTTCCAGCAGGTGCGTATATGGTGGGGTGGCCGAGGTGAGCGTATATATCGGTCCGGAACACAGGGGCAAGGGTGTTGGAAAAATATTGATGGACGCATTGATCGCATCGAGTGAGGAAATGGGTATCTGGACCCTACAGTCGGGCATTTTCCCGGAGAACCTTGGCAGCATCAAATTGCATGAAAAAATGGGTTTTCGCTATATCGGGAAACGGGAACGGGTAGGCAATTTGGACGGCGTCTGGAAAGACAACCTGTTATTTGAAAGGCGCAGCGAAACCGTGGGGATCGAATGAACTTTTGTAACCCAGATCATTGAAATTTATTAGAAAAAATAAAGCATACGATGAAAAACATACTTGTTCTTTGCACGGGCAATTCCTGCAGAAGCCAGATGGCCCACGGATATCTAAAAACTTTCCTAAACGGGCGGGCAAACATTTATAGCGCTGGCATCGAAACCCATGGCCTCAATCCGGGAGCCGTATCCATTATGGCCGAAGACCATATCGACATCTCCGATCATAGTTCGAACAATGTCGATGAATATTCGGACATTGAATGGGACTATATCATCACGGTATGTGATCATGCCAAGGAAAATTGCCCGTTTATCCCTTCGGCCAATGCCAAACGGATTCACCATAATTTTTTTGATCCTTCCAAAGTATCGGGCACTACCGAGGAAAAGCACAAGGCCTTTGAAAGGGCAAGAAACGAAATAAGGTCTTTTTGCAGGGCGTTCGTGGATAATGAAATGGGCTAGAGGTCCACATTCTGATTGTTTTCGGCCCACTTGCGCTCCAACTCTGCCTGAAATTCTTCCATGACCGGTTTTACGGTACTTTCCGGAAGGTCTGCAATCTTGATGTACATCAACCCATCTACCGAGTTATTGAACAAGGGATCCACATTGAAAGCGACCACCTTCGCGTTCTGTTTGATGTACTTTTTGATCAGCACGGGAAGACGGAGGTCGCCAGGTTCCACCTCATTGATCAAACGGTCGAATTTATTGAGATCGGCTTCGGTTTCATCAAAGACGAACTCTTTGTCCGCATCGTTCAATTTAACCTTGAATTCTTTTTTGGGCCTAACGTATTGGGCCACGTAAGGGTCCCAATAATTGCTTTTCATAAATTCGATCATCAGCGATTTTGAAAAATTCGAAAATTGATTGCTGATGCTCACCCCCCCTATCAAATATTTGTATTCGGGATGGCGTAGGGTCGTGTGCACGATCCCTTTCCACAACAGGAACAAGGGCATCGGTTTTTGCTGATAGGCCTTGACGATATAGGCTCTTCCCATCTCGATCGATTTTTCCATCATCGGAAAAAGCTCCGGTTCAAATCGAAATAGGTCCTGAAGGTAAAAGCCATCGATGCCATACTTCTTAAAAATTTCGGAACCCATGCCCATGCGATAGGCCCCTACGATGGTTTTTTCATCGTCGTCCCAAAGAAAAAGATGATGGTAATATTCGTCGAACTGATCGAGGTCGATCGCATTGTTGGTACCCTCGCCTATGGCGCGAAATGTAACCTCGCGCTGACGACCGATTTCCTTTAGGATAAAGGGCATGTCTTTTGCCTGTGCCAAGAACACTTCGTAATTCTTGCTCTGCAACAACCGGCAATCCTTTTCCCTGAGTTTCTCAATTTCGCCCAGTATGACCTCCGTACGTACGGCCGATGCTATTTTTCTAGGCGATTTGGGGAGTTTTAAGGTGGTGGGTATTTGATCGATCAACCGTTCCTTTTCATAGGCATTGGAAAGAATGTAGGTTTTCTTGCGCAAGAGATCGGTAAATTCTTCCAGGGTCTCTTCCTCTTTCTGTGCCTCTACCGATATGGGTTGCCCAATACGTACTTTAATGGGGCGGTTTTTCTGCGAATACACTTCCGAAGGCAGCTTGGCCGTCCGAAAAACATCGTTCATTTTCGACAGGTAATAAAAGAGTTTGCTGTTTCGGGCATGAAAATAGATCGGCACCACCGGAACTTCCGCCCTTCGGATCAACTTCAAGGCAGCTTCCTCCCACGGACGGTCAACGATCAGCTTCCCATCTTTATAGGTAGATACCTCCCCTGCCGGAAAAACCCCCAACGGATGACCATCCCTGATATGCTGTAGGGCAGATTTGAAACCGGCCAAACTGCTTTTGACCTCCTTGCGCTCTTCGAAGGGATTCACCGATAATATATAAGGCGCCATGGGTTCGATGCGATTGAGCAGAAAATTGGCCATGATCTTATAATCCGACCGATGGCCCACCATGAGCTTTAACAGCAGTACCCCATCAATTCCCCCGAGCGGGTGATTGCTAATGGTGATAAAAGGACCATCCTTGGGCAAACGTTTCAATTCATCTTCGGGGACTTCGAAGTCGATGCCATAATGATCCAGGACGGCATCCAAAAATTCAAGTCCTTCCAAATGTTTATGTTCATCGTAGAATTGGTTGATGCCCGAAATTCTGGTGACCTTCATCAGTCCCCACCCCATAAAGGTGCCCAGCAATCCGTATTTATCCAGATTGATCGCCTTGGCAACCTCTTTTGCGGTCACTAAACCCATATCCCATTCTTCTTTAAGATAGGCTAAGATAGGAAAAACACTATAGGAAAACCTATTTTAACTTTTTTGGCCGGCAGTGGATCCAAGTCATTTTACGACCAACTGCAAGGTCTCTTTGCCCCTTTGTTCGAGGAGCACATCATGCCCATTGATCAAGGATTCAACGGCCTCGTTCGTAAAATGGCGCACGGTATATAGCGACACGCCTTCTTGGTGCACTACTTTGAACCTGCTTTTCAGCAAATCCAAAAGTTCGTTGAGACGGCCAAATTTATTGTCGACACAGACCGAAAAGCTGATGGCGGAGTTTTGGATAAGATCAACCTTCATCTTGTGATCATGCAATAACTTGAAAAGTTCACTGATACTATCCTCGACGATAAAAGAAAAGTCGAGTGATGACAACT
>JBATHI010000361.1:0-2535 GCA_049666645.1 Flavobacteriaceae bacterium
AATCTTGAACGACCCGGAAAAATATGGCTTCCACTTAGATTCCAAGGATATGTATTCGGCAGTGCCTACCTTTAAGGTCGAGGTCTCCGAACCCGTGCTGAGTTTTGCCGATTTTGCGAACGAATACGAAATCAACTACAAGATATTGAAAAGGCACAATCCTTGGCTTCGAGAGCCTCATTTGGCCAATCAATCCAAAAAGACATATACCTTGGAAATTCCAAATAAGGGGTACTATAAATCAGGGAAGTAATGTAATGGCACCTCAGATTTTTTTCATCTGTTGCTGCATCATCTTGATCTGCTCGGTAAGCATATTGTTCTTATCCAATTTTTTGGCTTCCTGCAATAGAGTAGTGGCCTCCCGCTTTCGACGTTTTTGCATGGCAATGCCCGCAAGGCTTAATTTTGCCATGGCCACGTCATAATCCATGGTCAATCCGAACTTCAGCGCCTTTTTGAAATACTTTTCGGCTTCGGTAAGGTTTTTTTGTGAATGGATGATACCATGGAGGTAATTGAAGTAGCCCTGTTGCTTTTGTGTCAGTGCGGCGGCCGGGTTATTAATTCTATCCAACCATTTTTGGGTGCCGATCAAATCCTGTTTTCGCATTCTAAGAAAAGCCAGTAAAATCATTTCATTTCTGAAATAGAGGAATACGAAAATCAGCGATAGCAAGATCAGGAAAATGCCGTTGCCAATATTGCCTTCAATGAATTGGTAAACCGCATAGGCGATGATCAAGCCCGCAATGACCAATTTGATGTTTTTGTTAAACATGGTATTATTTTATTAATTGATAGGTAATACTTGTTCTGATTTGGGTCGGTATTTTTTGCGCTCCAAGTTGTACCACCGTCCCAGTGCCCTCTAAGCGACCCTCTACCTTCATCATTTCGATGAATCCCGACTTGAGGTCCGTGGTGATTTTGGTGACTTGGGAACCCTCCAGCTTCATCGTGGTTCCGGGTTCGGTCACATCCATGTCTACTTGGGCCGTTCCACCAATTTCTGCTTGGCGTGCATCGAGGCCGTTCAAGACCCATTTGTTTTTTGCCCTTAGTTTGCCGCTATGGTTATTTTCCCAAATATCTCCGACCTTAATGGTTCTATCCGGATAAATGAAAGTCATTTGTTCATAGCTGTTCGCCATGGCTTCCGATCCGAATTCGTCACCCAGCGACTTTTTCATAAGGTTCAGTGAGTACTCATCGGTAAGCCCTGAGGCCTTGGCCATTTTGTCGACCAAGCTGTCGCCGCCCATGACCGACAGGATGTCACCCGTTTTTGCCAGGGTAATCTGAACGGGGCTGTTGAGCAGGCTATTAAAGATTCGGGACTGGATATCGCCCTCCTCAACTTCTTTGGCCCGCACATTCATCATTTCACCCTGCAAACTGGAGGTCATCTTCATGTTGAGGTCTTTGAAGGTGAGTGCGATTTCGTAATTACCCTCCTTTTGACCCAGAACCTTAAACTCCAAAACGCCTTCCATATCATTCGTGATTTCATGTTCCGTGCCTTCCATGCTTTGAACGATCACTTGGTGCGCCGTCTGCAAAATGGTAAACACATCGCCTTTTTCCAAGTTGTAGGATAAGGTGGTTTGGCCAAATCCCATATGGCCAAAACAGAGGAAAAATGTGATGTACAACGTAGATTTCATCGCAATGACCGCTCGATTTTTTTAAACGTTGCAAAAGTAAGAAAAACAATTGGAAACATTTTTTAAATAGGATTTGCCAAAGCGAAAACTCTTTGTATATTTGCGCCCAGTTTTGCGGGTTAGTCTGCAACATGGTCGAAACTTCAAAAGGTCTAAAAAATGCCCGGTACAAAAAGAACATATCAGCCCTCCAAAAGGAAGAGAAGAAACAAACATGGTTTTAGGGAACGCATGGCAACGGCGAACGGCAGGAAGGTTCTGGCCAGAAGAAGGGCCAAGGGAAGAAAAAAACTAACCGTATCCTCTGACCCGAGACACAAAAAATAATGACGAATTTTTTAAAATATTGAGGTGTTACTTTCCCGAAAGTAGCACCTTTTTTTTGTCCCATAATGATTAAAATAGAGCGTAAATGCCAAAAAGAGAAGATTTAATGTCGATTTTGATCATCGGTTCAGGACCCAACGTGATATGACAGGCCTGTGAATTTGATTACTCCGGTTCGCAAGCCTTGCGTTCGTTGCGCGAAGACGGTATTGAGACCATTTTGATCAATAGCAACCCGGCGACCATCATGACCGACCCTTCCATGGCCGATCATATCTATTTGAAACCATTGACGACCAAATCGATTATAGAAATACTAAAGGAGCATCCGCAGATCGATGCGGTCTTACCCACCATGGGGGGCCAGACCGCCTTGAACCTTTGTATCGAAGCGGGTGAAAAAGGAATATGGGACGATTTTAACGTTGAGCTCATCGGGGTAGACATCGATGCGATCAACATCACCGAAGACCGTGAGAAATTCCGTGAATTGATGCTGAAGATAGGCATCGGCATGGCGCCCCAAACCACGGCCACCTCT
>JBATHI010000362.1:0-4708 GCA_049666645.1 Flavobacteriaceae bacterium
CTGCCGGACTCCCCGCCCGTATCCCCGAAACGATGATTTCAGGAACCAGGCTTAGACGGGTACGGTTCTCGAACAGAATTTGTACGTTGCCAAAGGTATCGGCGTCTGATTTGACCATACCCCGGGAATCCGCGATCTTTTCGGCAATATATCTCAAGCCGTCGTGCTGCAGTTCAATGCCACTCATGTTATATTGAAACGCTTGAGTATCTCACCCCCCATGCTCCCGTTGCGGTCCCCCAGATTTTTTATATCATTGAAAGATTCGGCATTGGGAAATGCCGCTTTGGCATCTTCGAGCACGAAACTTCCAAGTTTTATGCCTTTTACCATAGTACGCCTCCCAAAAATATTTCCGTTGAGGCCTTTGCCAAGGAAGTCGTCATAGTACTTTTCGGGCATCTCTATGTCCTCATTTTCGAACAGCCAAATCGCATCGCTGCTTCCCGAATCCAAGAGCAGCTTAACGGATATACCCTCACCATCCTTTAAGTAGAGTTCGCCATCCAAATACGCTTTTTTCCGAATGACCTCCAAGGGCAAGGTCTCATATTTTTTGTCTTTTTTGTATTTGTATGAGCTGGGGTCGTGCAATTTGAGGGTCTTGTTGCCATAGTTGATATCGACCACAAAGTCCCTGAACAACTCATACCCGATGATGCCATGAACCGGGACGCCCAGACTTGGTGAAAAATTCATTTCATTGTCCAAGACCACATAAAGTTGTTGCTGGTCATTGCGAACATGGCCCAACTTAAAATCGTTTCCCTTTGAGATCAGTGCGCTTATGGGTTCTCCATCGCCCAACCCTTGGATGCTGATTTCTGAGACATTGTTGATCTGTATTGAGTCTTTATCGGTCAGGTTGAACAATATAGGTTTGCTAACGCCCGAATCGAGGATAAATGAAAGAGGTGATCCGTTCACCTCCAACGGAATAACGATCAGATTATTAATGAGCTGAAATTTGATTTTCTGAAATTTCTGGCCATCGGACAAGCTGAAACCCTGTGCCTTTCCCATAAAGGGGAAGCATAGTATCAATATCATTAAAAAGTGAACGATTCGTCCCAACTTTTTTAGTGTTAGTGGTTTAACCTTTCTTAAAGTTACTTATTTTGAGACTGAACACCATTGTTAATTAACAAAATTAAAGGGTTTAAATAAAGTCCACTTATATTGTTTTGTACCCAATGATTTCCCATTTTTGCCCTAAATTTTCCGCCTCATGCCAAAGATTTCCAAAAAAGGCAAAGCCATGCCAGAGTCACCGATCAGAAAATTGGTGCCTTTTGCAGAGGCCGCCAAAAAAAAAGGTGCCAGGGTAATTCACCTCAATATCGGACAGCCGGATATCAAAACGCCCAAAGTGGCCTTGGATGCCGTTAGGAATTTCAATCTGGATGTTTTGGAATACAGCCAGACAGAAGGTTCCGAGACCTACAGGGAAAAATTGGCCGCCTACTATGCCAACAATGATATCCAGATTACCGCCTCGGACATCATTGTGACCACAGGAGGCTCGGAAGCGCTCACATTCGCGATGGGGAGTATCGGTGATGCCGGTGATGAAATCATCATCCCGGAACCTTTTTATGCCAATTATAATGGCTTTGCGACCGCTAATACTGTCAAGGTAGTTCCGGTGGTCTCGCAAATCGCCGACAATTTTGCCTTGCCCCCGATCGAGGATTTTGAAAAACTCATCACGCCACGGACCAAAGCGATCTTGATCTGCAATCCTGGCAACCCGACAGGCTATCTCTACAGCAAGGAGGAAATCCATAAACTGGCCAAAATTGTCAAAAAGCATGACCTTTTCCTGATTGCGGACGAGGTATACCGGGAGTTCACCTATGATGGCCGGGAACATTATTCCGTATTGCAGGTGGAAGGTTTGGAAGAAAATGCCATCATGATCGATTCTGTTTCGAAACGTTACAGCATGTGCGGTGCCCGGGTAGGCTGTTTGGTCTCCAAGAACAAGGAGGTGGTGAAGACCGTTTTGAAATTCGCACAGGCGAGATTATCTCCCCCGACATTTGCCCAGATGGCGAGCGAAGCGGCTCTGGAAACTCCCCAATCTTATTTCGATGAGGTTAAAAAAGAATATCTCGAACGAAGAAACGTATTGATCGAAGCACTGCAGAAGGTAGAAGGTGTAAAAGTGGCCCGGCCACAAGGGGCCTTTTATTGTATTGCGGAGCTGCCCATAGCTGATGCCGATGACTTTGCACAATGGCTTTTGGAAGACTTCCGTGTCGACAACGAAACGGTGATGGTCGCTCCCGCAGCAGGATTTTATGCTACCCCGGGTCTGGGCAAGAACCAAATCAGGATAGCCTATGTCTTGGACAAAGCGCGTTTGACCCGGGCCGTTGAGATTCTCGGAGAAGCTTTGAAAAGTTATATCGGCTAATGCAGATCCAAAAAAATATTTCCCTTAAGCCCTACAACACTTTTGGAATAGCCGTGAGGGCCAAAAATTTCTGCGAGGTAAGCACTATGGATGAGTTATGCGAGGCCCTCCGCCTTGAGGGCTATCCGGAAAAGTTTGTCTTGGGGGGAGGCAGCAATGTACTTCTTACCAAAGACGTAGATGCTTTGGTACTCCACGTCAACATCAAGGGAAGGGAAGTCATCGAAAAACGCAAGGGAAAGCTACACCTGAAAGTGATGGCCGGCGAAAACTGGCACGATACCGTCATGTGGTGCGTCGGCCAGGGCTATGGCGGTATCGAAAACCTCGCTTTGATCCCGGGCAATACGGGTTCCGCCCCTTTGCAGAATATCGGTGCCTACGGTGTGGAATTGAAAGACGTACTGGTTTCTTGTGAAGCCCTGGAATTGGCAACGATGAAAGTGAAACGGTTCAGTAATGCCGACTGTGCCTTTGGATACCGGGATTCTTACTTCAAAAACAAAGGGAAGGGTCGCTTTATCATCACTTCCATCGTGATGGAATTATCGATGGAGCAACACCGAATCAATACGGCCTATGGCGCGATAGAAGCCGAATTGGCAAAGAAAAATATTGAGCGGCCCACCATAAAGGATGTTTCCGAGGCCGTAATCGCCATACGTCAGGATAAATTGCCCGACCCTAAAATATTGGGCAACAGTGGCAGTTTTTTCAAGAACCCCGTAATCGATGGAGGCGCTTTTGCCATTTTCATCGCTGCACATCCGGATGCCCCTTTTTACAAGGTCTCGGAAAACAGCTATAAAATTCCCGCGGGCTGGCTCATCGAACAATGTGGCTTTAAGGGAAAACGGTTCGGGGATGCGGGGGTACATCAAAAACAAGCCCTGGTATTGGTCAACCATGGCCATGCCACAGGCATGGAAATTTTAGATCTGGCGCACCGGATCATGGAGGCGGTAATCCATAAGTATGGCATTGCGATTTCACCGGAAGTCAACATTATTTGAATTGTTCCCACATGTTAAACGGCTTGCCAACGGCTGCCTTCTTTATAGGTCGATGTCGATCGGTTTGAAATCGCCGGAACGTTAATCGGTGAATCCTTACCTTGGAATCATAAAAATAGCCCCCGAATCAATTTCCGGGGGCCATACCAAACCAACCAAAATAAATGTACGGTTACCAGTTGTACATTGTCCAATTAAAACTTTGAGTTAACGCCTCAGTAACAATCAATTTTATAAATTAGCGTTAAGCTATTTACGGTCGGGATCGATAGGTTGGATATTCCCGTTCGAAAAAAATAGCAGTTTCCCCGCCATTCCTATGAGCACACTACTTGAATCGCATATAGTGGAATTGCTGCAAGAGCGAAATGAAAAAGCCATTTCGCTATTGTACGAGCATTATGGCGATACACTTTTTGGAGTGGCCAACAAAGTAGTGCGGAACGAGGAACTGGCACAGGACGTGCTGCAGGAAAGTTTTGTGAAAATTTGGAAAAAGTCCGATACCTATGACCCGGCAAAGGCAAAATTGTTCACTTGGCTGTTCAGGATCACCAGAAATACGGCCATCGATAAATTGAGAAGCGCCAATACCAAATCCGATAAGGAAATCCAAATAGATATTTCGAACGTATATAATTTGGGTGTGGACAGCATCCGACCGGAATTCATGGACGTTCGTGAAAATTTGGACAAAATAGAGGCGAAATACCAGATTGTGTTGGAAGCGCTCTTTTTTCACGGAATGACACAACAGGAAGCGAGCGATGAACTCGATATTCCGTTGGGAACCATAAAGTCCAGGTTAAAGATAGGATTGCGGGAATTAAAGAAAATTTATGGGTCCTCGATGATCTACGCCGCTTTGATATACCTGATCTTATGACAAAATAGAGCGTATGCGCCCTTTCGTTACGATCGGCATGCCAGACCAAAAACAAAACATTCAGTAAGATGAAAGACAAAATTAAAATATTCTTGGATTCCGATCTGTTGGAAAAGTACCTTTTGGGAACTACCACGGAACTCGAAAACCTGCAGGTGGAGCGTTATATAGCGATGTATCCCGAAGTAAGGGAAACGTATGACGAACTGCAGGACAATCTTGAGGCATTTGCAAAATTGCATGCCTCGAAAACACCCGCAGGCCTTAAGGAAAAGATTTTGGCAAGGATCAAGTCCGAGAATTTGGGCAGAAAACGCTTCTTCCGCTATGCCATTGCGGCCGGTTTTGCCGTATTGCTTTCTGTAGGGGCATCCTATTTTTTCTGGAACC
>JBATHI010000363.1:0-6167 GCA_049666645.1 Flavobacteriaceae bacterium
GGGATTGCAGCAGATATAGGAAAAACTATTGTCGTTCGCGTGATAGTCGCTACTCTCCAATAGAATGCTGTTGGGAAACCGATCGCGTATCTTTAAATAGACGCTCACCGGGGTAATGGTATCTGCCAATATCTTTTTATAATGGGTGTTCAACTGATAGTTCATGCCAAAATGTAAATCCGTTAATTAAAAAAGGCTTGTCGTGATGACAAGCCTTTGTATGGTTTAACTACAATGATGCTCAGCTCACGAAATGCGTCGTAAGTTGTTCCACCACCAAGTATTGATTCCTCTTTGATTCATTGGGCCAAATATAGAAACCTTTTTTTAATCGGCAATGGTCTCCGTTAAAAAAAAAGTCCTTCCATCCCATGCTGGGTTAAGTAGGACTTTCGGGCTTTTTTTCTATTTCTTAGAATTCCAGATCTATTACCAGGTCAAATTCGTCATAGATCGTTTTGTCTCCCAGGTTTTCGAAGAAACTTCCAGAACCATAGCGCACGTCATATTCAGAACGGTCTATTTTCATGGTCGCGGTGGCCTTGCTGCCATAAATCGAAACGTCGAAAGTAACTGGCTTTGTGATTCCTTTGATGGTAAGGTCACCGGTAACGTCGTATGAATTTTTACCGCTGGGCTCCACTTTGGTAAAGACCAATGTAGATGTTGGATGGTTCTCAACCCCGAAGAAATCATCCGATTTCAGGTGGCCTTCCAATTTACCTTTCGATTCGCCTTCCAAATCAATAGAGATCAATGAGGTCATTTGAACTTCGAACTCGCCACCGGTCAATTGATCATTGTCGAAGACCAAAGCACCAGACTTAAGGTCGATCGTTCCGTGATGGGAACCGGTGACCTTGTAAGCTTTCCAAGCGATACGGCTTGCTTCCGGCTTTACTTCTTTTTTGCCATCATTGACAGGTTCGGTTGCGGTTGCGGTAATACCGAATACAAGGGCAAGTGCTAAGCTTAAAACATTTTTTTTCATAATTTTCAAAATTTAATTTTAATTAATAATAATTGAATTTCTATTTAAAATTTGTCTAACAATTTGTTCAGTTGTTCCAATTCTTCTGTCGAGAGGTTTTTGAGTATTTCCTTTTCCGCGGCCTTTAAGCTAACATCCATTAATTCCAATGCGGAACTCCCTTCCTCGGTAATACGTATTTCAACCTTCCTTCGATTTGACGGGCATACTATCCTGTCTGCGTAGCCCTTCAATATGAGTTTATCGACCAGACGTGTGGTATTGCTCATTTTGGTCACCATGCGCTCGTTCAAGGTCGACAGGTTGGCCGGTTTGCCTTTTTGACCCCTAAGGATTCGCAGTACATTGAATTGTTGCATGGAGATGTCAAAATCCTTCAAAGCCGACGAAATCATTTCGTTGATTTTGTTGTTCACCAAGAAAAAATGGATGATGGTCCTACTTTCAAGGGGAATTTTTTTATCGGTCTTTATGATTTCTTCAACATTCATGTCAATACAAAAATTGTATATACAAATGTAATGCGATATCGATGAACCTGCAAGCATGAAACCGATAAATTTCTGTTAAAAAAATCAAGCCTTCCATTTCTGCCAAAAACATTACTTTTGATTTTTGATTAAAAAACACGCAACCTAGTTAAAAGGCCTATGGATTTGTCACAAGAAGAATGGAGCGAGCAACTGCAACAAGATGGCAATGCCATGGTATTGGACGTCCGCACCCCGGAAGAACTCGAAGAGGGCTTCATTCCCAATGCCACTAATATCGATTTCTATCTCGGACAGGAATTTTTATCGGAAATCGAGAAATTGGATAAAGCGAAAAACTATTATGTATACTGCCGAAGCGGCAATCGAAGCGGTCAGGCCTGCGCCATTATGAACAGCCTCGGATTCAAAAACACCTACAATTTGGCGGGCGGATTCATGAATTGGGAGGGCGAGATAGCAGAGTGAACATCTTGCTCTTAAAAGCGTAAAAGCTTGCAATCCTATTCAGTATTGTAACCATTGGGTTATGATAATTCTTCGTCCCTAAGCGAATTCCAACCCAAGTAATTACCATGCAATAATATTGCGGGCCCAAGCCTTAGCTTTAGTAGGGAAAAGCTAGCCAAGGCCCATGACCGAGGAACTCCTTCATTTTATCTGGAAATATAAAAAGCTGCCCCTTCGCGACCTCTTGACCACCAAGAAAGAACAGCTTCAGATCATCGATCTCGGCATCCATAACCATTATGCGGGTCCTGATTTTTTTAATGCCCGTTTAATGATCAATGGGCAAATATGGGCGGGTAACGTTGAAATTCACCTCAAGTCATCTGATTGGTACGCGCACGCACATGAGAATGACGCCAACTATGATAATGTGATACTCCATGTGGTCTGGCAAGATGATATAAGCGTATTTCGGAGCGACAACAGTGAAATTGCCACCTTGGAACTCAAGCAAGTAATTTCGCCCGACCTGCTTTTGGCCTATCGAAATTTGATGGATCAACGGCAGAAGAATTTTATCAATTGTGAGCGCCAAATAGGCCAAATAAAAGGCTTTACTTGGGCACATTGGCTCGATCGGCTCTATATCGAACGACTGGAATCAAAATCCGATTTGATTCGCCAACGCCTGCAACGGTCCAACAACGACTGGGAGCAAGTGCTTTTTTCATTGCTCCTCAAAAATTTTGGATCTAAAGTGAACGCCGCTTCTTTCATGGGCCTGGCCGATGTCATTGATTTTTCAATGGTACGCAAAGTGCAGCAGAACGTTTTCCAGCTCGAAAGCGTCTTTTTTGGTTTGATCGGGCTGCTAGACCAAAAAGAGATCCAAGATATCTACTATCTCGCCCTGAGCAAGGAATTTCATTTCTTGCAGCTCAAATTCGGTCTCGTCACCGGCGTGGTGCCCAAACCCGATTTCTTCAAATTAAGGCCCCATAACTTCCCCACGATCCGACTTTCCCAACTGGCCATGCTGTACGGAAAATGTCCAAATTTGTTCAGCAAAACGATACAGGCCAGTACGCTCGAAGAGTATTACAATTTGTACGGGACCGAAGCCAGCACCTATTGGAAAACCCATTTTACTTTCGGGAAATCATCGAAACATAGTTCCAAAAGGCTAACAAAGTCATTTATCAACCTGTTGCTCATCAATACCATTCTTCCCTTGAAATATGCCCATTCAAAAACTCGGGGGCAGGCGCCAAACGTACCGATTGCAGAAGTAATGACGCAAATAGTGAAAGAGGACAACCATATCATCGCCCATTTTGAAGCCCTTGGGATGCCCGTTCGGAATGCAATGGAAGGTCAATCGGTACTGCAATTGTACAATGAATATTGCAGCAAGAACCTTTGCTTGCGATGCGCGGTGGCCCAAAAATTGCTTCATGGCTGATGCGTTTCAATGGTCGTTCGATTTATTGGTGCTTCTGAAAACCGATTCATGGTATGGTGCCATTTGGAATACTTCCGTTAGTGGTACGGCATTTTCAAAATTCAGTTTTCTTTTGTTAATTTTAGGCCATGAAATTATTCTATACTATCCTCTACTATTTTCAGAAGCGTGGTTTCGAGGTATGTCGGCGTATCGCGGAACGCCTGGGAATTAGTGCCCGCGTGGTGCGGACCTCCTTTATTTATCTTACTTTCGTGACCCTGGGATTCGGCTTTGCATTGTACCTATTTTTGGCCTTTTGGTTGAAAATCAAAGATTTGGTCTATACAAAACGCACTTCCGTGTTTGATCTATAAATATGCTGAACCTCTTCCGATCCCGAATGATCTTGGCCCTTACTTTGATGACGGCCGTACTGTTATTTGGGATTTTGGGCTATATGTTTATTACAGGTTACAATTGGATCGATGCCCTCTATATGACCATTATTACCGTTACCACCGTCGGTTTTTCGGAAGTGGGCCCCATGGATACACAGGGAAAGCTTTTTACCGTAATTTTAATCGTTGCCAGTGTTTTCATTTTCGCGTTTGCCATTTCCGTGATCACCGAGTACATTCTGGGAAGAAATTCACTACAACTCCTCAAAAAGAAAAAAACCAAGAATATGATCAACAAACTATCAAAACATGTGGTTGTATGTGGCTTTGGCCGAAACGGGATGCAGGCCGCGGCGCGCCTCAAAGCCTATAAGCGCCCTTTTCTGGTCATTGAAAAAGACAAAGAGATCATCTCGCGCTATGAAAAGGAAGTGCTTTTTGTGGAAGGGGACGCCAATGATGATGAGGTGCTGATCGCAGCGGGCATTGAGCGGGCCCTATATTTGATTTCTGCCTTGCCAGATGATGCCGCCAATCTTTTTGTGGTGCTCTCGGCCCGTCAGATGAACAAAAAATTGTTCATCATCAGTAGGGCTTCTTTGATCAATTCACAAAAAAAATTGGAATTGGCGGGTGCCGATAAGGTAATCATGCCCGATAAGATCGGAGGAGATCATATGGCCTCCCTAGTGGTAATGCCAGACCTTATCACATTTATGGATAAACTTTCAGTGGAAGGCGAGCATACCATCAATTTAGAGGAGGTAGCCATAGAGGATTTTAAGGATCAGTTGGATTGTAATTCGCTGCGCGATCTCGATCTTCGCAAAAAAACCGGATGTACCATCATTGGATATATCGAACCCAACGGCAACTACATCATCAATCCGGAAGCAGATCTTCAATTACAGCCCAAAAGCAAAGTAATTGTTCTCGGCAGGCCCGAGCAGATTCGCAAATTGAATGAAATGTTCCATATAGAATAAGTTAAATCATCCCATTATTTGATTGGGTTGAATATTTTTTGCATCTTGTCCGGCCAACTTTAAGTAAACAAAACCAACAGATTAGATTATGAAGCAAGGCTTACTTTCCCTAATTGCGATTATTGTTCCCTTAGCCCTATTTTCACAAGAACAACAGCCATCCGCCGTGGAGCCGGGACTTGACCAGCGGATCAACGCTTGGTTCGAGCCGATTACGGCCGTTTGGGAAGGGATCGTTTTTTGGGAAGTCCCGGGCACGGGAGTGCCATTGGTGGTCATCGTTTTGGTGTTGGGGGCCACTTTTTTTACCCTGTATTTCGGTTTTGTCAACATTAGGAAATTTCCGTTGGCCCTCAATGTGGTCAGGGGAAAATATGATTCAGTGGAAATGCCTGAAGGCCATGGGGTGGAGAAAGCGGAAGTGAATATTGTAGACGGCGATATTGTCGATACCATCCGCGATGAAGGCCATGGCGAGGTGAGCCATTTCCAGGCCTTGGCCACGGCCGTTTCCGGTACGGTTGGTCTGGGGAACATTGCCGGGGTTGCTTTGGCCATCGCCATAGGTGGGCCAGGGGCCACTTTTTGGATGATCGTCTGTGGCTTGCTGAGTATGTCTACCAAATTTGTGGAGTGTACCTTGGGTGTCAAGTATCGCGATGTGGATGAGAACGGTACCGTTTACGGGGGCCCGATGTACTACCTTTCCAGGGGTTTGAAGCAAAAAGGCTACACCGGTCTCGGAAAAGCCTTGGCCGTCATTTTCGCAGTACTTTGCGTCGGGGCATCGTTTGGCGGGGGCAATGCGGTGCAATCGAACCAGGCGGCCGAACAGTTGGTTTCCATGATGGGCATGGAAGGCGGGTCCTCCGGTTTTATTATTGGTGTGGTGCTCGCCATATTGGTAGGTATCGTCATCATTGGAGGGATTAAACGCATTGCATCGGTCACCGAGAAAATTGTCCCTTTTATGGCCGTCATTTACGCAGTGGCCTGTTTGGTGGTCATATTTGCGAATTTTTCATATATCGATGATGCCTTTGGACTGATCTTCAAAGGAGCATTTACGCCCGAGGCTGGTTTGGGCGGACTCTTTGGGGTGCTCATCGTTGGGTTTAGAAGGGCCGTGTTCTCGAATGAGGCCGGAGCGGGCTCTGCAGCCATTGCCCATTCCGCGGTAAGAACAAAATACCCGGCGAGCGAGGGTATCGTCGCTTTGTTGGAACCCTTTATCGATACGGTCGTGATCTGCACCATGACCGCCCTGGTGATCATTTTTTATAACAGCGGCGGGATATTTGCTTACGGTGGCGACGGTGCCGGACAGGTGGTGGTTGAAGGGATGAACGTGGGCGGCGTAACGCTCACCTCCATGGCCTTTAAATCGGTCATCCCATGGTTTCCTTA
>JBATHI010000364.1:0-7414 GCA_049666645.1 Flavobacteriaceae bacterium
ACACTATTGAGTGCCCAAGAACAATTTGGGGGCTTGGCCCTTTATACCGTAAGGGACGATATGGAAACCAATGCAAAAGCGACCCTACAGGCGGTCGCCAATGCCGGTTACAAGAACATAGAAGCCGCTGGCTATCAGGACGGGAAGTTTTACGGAATGACCCCGTCGGCCTTCAAAAAACAATTGAAAGATTTTGGCTTACATCCTATCAGTACGCATCAAGGCTCGGTGACCTTGGAGAATGCGGATGCGATGATCGCGGATGTAAAGGCGGCCGGATTCCAATATTTTGTAATCCCCGTACCGCCTATGGGCCTTTTTAAATTCGATAACGCCAGCCAAACCATGGGCATGACCGGTGGTGCTGCCAATCTTGCCAACATTTTAAATACGCTCGGCGCGAAATGCAAGAAAGCGGGTTTAAAATTATTGTACCATAACCACGATTTCGAGCTCAAAAAGGACGCTGATGGTATCGTTACCCTAGATTATTTACTGGAAAATACGGATCCTTCGGAAGTCAACTTCCAGATGGACCTGTTTTGGATGACCAAAGCTGGTGCCGACCCGGTCGCCTATTTTGAAAAGTATCCCGGTCGCTTTAAAATGTGGCATGTAAAGGATATGGACACCCAAGGCAGATTTGCGCCCGTTGGTACAGGGACTATTGATTTCAAAAGGATCTTGGCCCAGAAGAAGTTATCGGGCATTAAATATTATATGGTAGAGCAAGACCGTACCTTTGATAATTTGAAACCTTTGGAGGCGATCAAGATCAGTCATGCTGCCCTCAAGAAAATAGGCTTTGACTAAATTGTTTGGCTCGATGACCGAACATCTTATAAAGTTTGCGGGCTGAATTTTCCCAAATCAGCGTGTCCGGTGTTACTTTATTTTCGATAGGGGTCCTACCCTACCCTCATAACGGATCATGAATCGATGCGTACTGATCACATTGATTACAGATGCCTTTTTGGGATACAACAAAAGGTTCACCGTATAGGTTTCGGTCTTGTTTCGAATCACAAAATTGATTTCGTAACGCTGCCTGTTTTGGTGCTTAACCACTTCATAGGACACGGGAACGCCCTTGAATTGAACGGCGATGCCTTCGTTGTTATAACCTGCGCCCATTTGTTGTTCCCCAAAATAAGGCAAATAGGCGGAGATACTGTCACCTTGAACCTTCAGATAATTGGGATTGCCGACCAAACTGATGCGGTTCGCGCTACTACCGGGTGGCAGCAGCCCGGCATTCGCGATACTGTTCAGGCTGTTCGTGGCCAGGGGCAAGGCCCAATCTGACTCGATTTCAAACCTTTTCGAGACAACCAGCTCATCCAATGCCTTCGTTTCCGCAAGGGTATTTTTGGAAACGGCGCCACATCCTTGAACTAGCAGTATCCCCATTGCCATTGCCCCTCTCAGATATCGTCTCATCGCTTTCATCATCTTATAGAAAAACTACACCTATAACCGCCATATTTGGGCGACCAAAAAGGTAACCACAAAGCCCATGATAATGGGCAGCACGGTGGCCACGGTAGTCCATTTCACGCTTTTGGTTTCCTTGTAAATCGTATATATCGTGGTACTGCAGGGGTTATGCAATAGACTGAACAACATTAAGTTGACGGCGGTGAGTAACGTCCAGCCGCCCGCCCTCAACACATCCCCAGTGGCATTGACCGAATCGAGTTCGAACATCACCCCTGCCCCTTCGCCTCCTGGGATGCCGCTGACCAATACGGTAAGCATCAGGATGGTCGGTATCACAATTTCGTTGGCCGGTATGGCAACGATATAAGCTACCAAGATCACGCCGTTCAATCCCAATAGGAATCCAAAACCGTCAAGGGAATGGATCAACCAAGCGGCCATGCTCTCATCTCCAAAGTAAATGTTGGAGATCAGCCAGATCACGGCTCCTGCGGGTGCCGCAAATACAATGGCACGCCAGAGCACGATAATGGTCCTGTCGATCAATGAGGTATAGAGCGTTTTCCAGAACCGGGGAGGCCTGTAGGGCGGCAATTCGAGGTTGAAGGTCGAAACCTCTCCTTTTAAAACCGTTTTTGATAGGGCCCAAGAGACCAAAAACATAAAAAAGATACCCAATACCGCGATGCCGATTACCGCCGATAGGGAGGCGATTCCTGCCATGGAAGGCGATACCACGGCCCCGATGAAAATGGTGGCGATCAAAATTTGAGTCGGCCAACGCCCGTTACAAAGGGAAAAATTATTCGTGATGATCGCGATCAACCGTTCGCGTGGACTATCGATGATCCTGGTGGCCACTACCCCGGCCGCATTACAGCCAAATCCCATGCTCATGGTCAGGGCCTGTTTGCCATGGGCCCCGGATAATTTGAACAAATGGTCCAGATTGAAGGCCACCCTGGGCAAATAGCCAAAGTCTTCCAGCAACGTAAACAGGGGAAAGAAAATCGCCATGGGGGGTAGCATTACGGCCACAACCCAAGCGACGGCCAAATACACTCCGTCGATCAAAAAACCATCCAGCCACCAGGGCATTCCTATGGCCGATGCGAATCCCTTTAAGGCAGGGTGTACGGTATCCAGCAACAAACCCGACAACATAGCGGAGGGGTAGTTGGCGCCTATAATGGTTATCCATAACACTACCGCCAAGATCAGGAACATCAGGGGAAACCCCCACAGCCTGCTGGTCAATATCCTGTCGATTCTGGCATCGAGCCTTAATTTGCGCTCCGAGTCCTTCGTCTTTACCGTGATATTTACGATTTCGGCCGCATCGGCATAAATGCCCTCAGCAAGATTGTCATGAAAATCATCCCCGATCTGCCAGCGCAGGTCGTTCGACATGGCAATGATATCTTCTATATTATTAGTTTTCATCTTTTGTTTTATACAAATACCCCCGTTCTCAAAACCTCCATGATATGCCGATCTCCTTCCAACAGTCGAAAGGCCAACCAACGGCTATTGGGAATATTCGGATATTCCTTTTTGATTTCGGTGCTCAATTTTTCCACCGCCTTTTCTATTTTTTTGGGAATGTTCTTGATGCGATGTGGTTTGCAGACCACCTTGCCATTGGCCAGATCACTGATGGTTTGGATCAGTTCGGGGATCCCCTTATTGAATCTTGCACTGGTAGGCACAACGGGAATGCCCAATTCACGGGCCAGGCTGCGGGTATCAATTTCGACGCCATTGCGATCGGCCTCATCCATCAAATTGAGACAAAGTACCGCTCTATCGGTGATTTCCAGAATTTGCAACACCAGATTAAGGTTTCTCTCCAGTCGACTGGCATCGACCACGATCACCGTGACCGAAGGTTTTCCGAACAAAATAAAATTCCGCGCCACCTCCTCGTCTTCAGAGGTGGATAGCAGCGAATAGGTGCCGGGAAGGTCGACCATCTTGAATTTCTGTTTGTTATATTCAAAAGCCCCTTCGGCGCGGGTCACGGTCTTACCGGGCCAATTGCCCGTATGTTGCCGCAATCCGGTAATGGCGTTAAAAACGGTACTCTTCCCCGTATTCGGATTCCCGGCCAAGGCCACCACAAAGTCAAAATTAGTGGTGTTCACCCCCAATTTTTTCAGGCCATCGGCATTGAAATGCGCACAGGTATCACAAGCGGTTTTTGGTTTCGCGTCCATAATCAGTCTTTTTTTATCAATATTTTAGAGGCCTGTTGGTTTCGTAAAGCGATGCTGGTTCCCTTGATTAGGAAAGCCTTGGGTTCCCCTAAAGGGTTGATCAGGTCGATCCGTACATCGGCACCCTTCACGAAACCTAGATCCAATAACCTTCTTCGGCTATCGCCCCTGATTTCTTTTGATATTCCAATTATTTTAGCGGTTTCCCCTTCCTTTAAATTGGAAAGCCGCGCCAGGTCATCTTCATAAGCGATATCTTTTTCGAGCACGGTCGCGGTAATATTTCCAGCCACAATGGGTGCCAAGACGAAAGCTTCCCCTTCGGCGTGGAACACGATCCTCTCGGGCGTTTTTTCCACAACGCGGACCAAAGAGCCGATATGGATGTTCTCCGCCAATATCTGTTTGTATATGATATCTGGCTTGTCTTTGATATGAATGATCCTTCCAATGGTATTCACCTCCACTTCAGAAATGGGGGTGCCCTTTATTTTTGCGATTTTACCGGTTTGGGTGGGAATGGGATCCCCGTGGGGATCGAATTGGGGGTTGCCCAAGCGCGATGCCAGCTGCTCGGTGTCGGCTGCGGTGAGTTCATGTTCTTTCTGTTCGGCAAGTGCATGCCATTCGGCTTCCTTAAATCCTGTTTTTTCGGCCAAATACTTCTCCCAAAGGCGGTGTGCCCGAACAATGCGCAAGGCATAGTCACTACCCGATTTCGTCAGTTTAACCACATCGCCCTCAACCGTTACTAGGTCGTGCAAGGCCATTTTATTGATGTTTTCGATGACAAGCCGTTCATTGTTCTTAATGGTGCGCACAATATCGTTGGTGTTCAAATGCTTATCGGCATTTTCATTGTGGTACAACAGTTTGAGGATATCCTCGACCACAATTTTATCATTGGTTTTGGTGCTGTTCAGAATCAACCAAAGCCAGCCTTTCCCGGGCCTAAATATGAAGTAGGCCAAGACCATAAATGCGAAGAACAGCAGCAGTGAATTGAAGGGATTATAAGAATCCATCATTATTTTAAATATAAATTTTTCGCAATTTGTTCAGAAATAACATGTTCCTGTGCGTTGTTGTCTATTTTGATACTCTTGTCGAAGGGCTCAATGGAAATCACCTTGATGCGATCGCCAAGGCCCAGGTTTTTTTTGTTCAGATATCTCAAAAATTCTTCAGATGAATCCTTCACATTGATCAAAACGCCTTCCTCAGCTATTTTAAGTTCTGCCAGGCTCTTACCATTCACTTTCATCAGCACCCCATCGCTTCCTGGGATGGGGTCTCCATGGGGATCGTATTTCGGATAACCTAGAAAATGCTCGAGACGCTCTGTCAGGACTTCCGATTGAATGTGCTCCAATTGTTCGGCTATATCGTGTACTTCCTCCCAACTAAACTGAAGTTTTTCAACCAAAAAGGTTTCCCAAAGCCGATGTTTTCTAACCACAGAAATGGCCTTGGCCTTTCCATTCGAGGTGAGTTGCACGCCTCTGTATTTCCTATATAGCACCAAGTTTTTTCCAGCCAATTTTCTGAACATTTCGGTCACCGAAGAAGCATTGGTCTGCATTTTATCCGCCAAAGCATTGGTGCTCACCTCCCGTTGTTCGTTATCCTGGAGGATATAGATGGCCTTCAAATAATTTTCTTCCGCCTGAGAGTGCATCCTATGATTTATTTACAAAGGTATAATAATATATTTTGGCTTGTCTAAAAATAAAGTTATAATTTATTAAAAATTCTCTTTAAAGCGTTAATTTCATTACTTTCACTACGACCGTGACCCTGATGTTTATTTAATCCTATATCGGAATATGGATGCTCCTACCCTTGAAAAACTTATCAATGCCCTTTTTGAGGCTTTAAAACCTGAAATCGCCTCTTACCGCAACAGCCCGGAAGACTGGAACATATCGGATGGCAATGTCGCTATTTGCATCATCACGGAAGATGGCAAGATCTATGGGAAAGTATATGGCGAAGATCGGCTGAGACAGCGGAATTTTTATCGAATAGCCTGGCAGAAAGCAAGTCAGGTTTGGATCACCGGGCATAAGACCGGAGACTATGAAAAAATCGTTTTTGGCGGCGAAATGGACCCCGAGGATTCGCCGATCGAACTGCCCGACCTGATCGGATGGGTAGGCGGACAACCCCTTGAGATCGACGGGGACACCCTGCTGTCGGTTGGATTCAGCGGCTTTAGGGGCTTCAATGACATCAACATCGTGCAAAAAGCCTTACAAAAGGCCAAACACAACCTTTAATCGGGAATCTTTCCCGGATGGCCATGAGCTTTCAGCTTTTGGGTTTCCTTGGGCATTGTCCTTGAAGTCCAAAAGAAAAATTCGAGGTCCAGTTTCAAAATAAATGGATAGTTTTGCGAGGAACCCAAGCTCGCCCTGCATGCAGTATTCCATAAGTTCGTTATTCTTTTTGCTGTTCTTTACGATTCATGTATCAATACGGGCCCAGTTGGTCAATATCGAATCGAAGCGCATGCAGCTCGATTCGGTTCGTTTTGGCCTTAAAAGTGACCTCTTGTTCAATTATTCAAACAACAACGGGGATTATCTTTTTCAAATCGGATCGAACTTTACCTCCCAATACAAGTCGAAGGATCTTAAGAAGATCTATTTTTTCATCGGAAATTACAACTTGGTACGGAGCAAAGATCAGGATTTCCAGAACTCTTGGTTTTTTCACTTACGGTACAACCAAAAACTATCACAGCTCTTCCGTTTGGAAGCCTTCGTACAGAATCAGAACAATGCATTGCTGACCATTACCAGCAGGAATCTGATCGGTGCGGGACTCAGGCTCAAATTCATTGACACGGAAACGACATCGGCTTATTTCGGCAATGCCTATATGTATGAAATCGAGAAGATCGATGCCACGGGCCAACAGTTTTACAACCACAGGAACAGCAGCTACCTCTCTTTGACCCATAGCTGGAAACATGCCAATCTGGATCTTACGGGCACCGTATATTTTCAGCCCTTGTATCGGGAAATTGGCAACCATCGTATCCTGCAACAACTCAAGGCCGAATTGCCCATTACGAAAGTGGTGAGCCTTTCCGCGTTTTTCAATTATTTTTACAGCAGCTTTTCACCCAATACGGACAATGACTATTCTTCGAACCTCATGGTAGGGTTTACCTTTACCATCTAAGGGGCTTGGCCATACAGCCCCCAAAAGACTCCCACGATGCAGCAAGCACAGCATTATTTCAGTGCCTACAAACCTTATGGTATGTTGAGCCAGTTGACTTCCAACGACCCCAAGGAAGTGCGTAATAAACGATTTTTGAGCGAATTATACGATTTTCCGGAGGGAACCATGCCCATTGGCCGCCTTGATGCCAATTCCGAGGGACTTCTATTACTCACCACCGACGGGAAAATGGCGGATACGGTGAACCGCTCGGGTGTGGAAAAGGAATATTACGCACAGCTCGACGGGGTAATCACCGATGAGGCCATATCGACCATGCAAAATGGTGTGGAAATCGGTTTTTCGGGCAAGAAATACTTGACCAAGGCCTGTACCGTTCAAAGATTGAAGGGCGCACCTGCCCTTCCCGAAGCAGATACAAAAATAAGGCTGGAACGGCATCGGCCAAGCTCTTGGATCAGCGTCACCCTTACCGAGGGGAAATTCCGGCAGCTGCGCAAAATGACCGCGGCCGTTGGTTATCCAACCCTTCGCTTGGTTCGTATGCGCATCGGAGCCATGCGCCT
>JBATHI010000365.1:0-3042 GCA_049666645.1 Flavobacteriaceae bacterium
GAACAGCTGAGGCAAAGCTTAAAAAGCACCTATCCCGATCTGGGCCGGTTGTCCTCGATCGCGGTTGCCGTGAACAGCGAGTATGCCAAGGATGACCTAGTTTTGCAACAAGGCGATGAAATCGCCATTATCCCACCCGTAAGTGGCGGCTGATGAATAAAGCAATCATAGAAATCGTGGACACCCTGGAGGTGTCAAGGGTGTATGCCGAACTTTCCGATCCACAAAGTGGCGGCATCTGTGTTTTTGTGGGCACGGTACGGGAGTTGACCCAAGGCGAAACGGTCGTTTCCTTGGAATTTGAAACCTATAGGAACATGGCCCTGAAGGAGATGGAAAAAATCGCGCTGGAGGCCATTGAAAAATGGCAGCTGAACAAAGTGGTCATCCGCCATGCGATAGGGGCCAAAAAAGTGGAAGAGCCCGTGGTGGTGGTCGGAGCATCAGCACCGCATAGGGATGCCTGTTTTGAAGCGTGCAGGTATTTGATCGATACCCTGAAGGAAAGGGTACCCATATGGAAAAAGGAAATCTTTAAAAATAAGACGGTTTGGGTTTCGGCCCATCCATAAAACATAGGTTAAAGTGAAGAAACAACTCTCCCATATCGATGCCGGCGGAAAATTGAACATGGTCGATGTATCGCACAAATCGGTTACCGAACGAAGCGCCAAGGCAATCGCAATTGTGGTCTTTCCCAAGTCGGTATTTGAAACCTTGGCGGAAAAAGATTTTTTTGGGCCAAAAGGGAGTATTTTGCAAACCGCGATCATAGCGGGCATCCAAGGGGCGAAAAAAACCGCTGAACTGATTCCTTTGTGCCACACCTTGCGGCTTTCGAAGATCGATATTGATATCAACCCCATGGAAAATGCCCTTGAAGTCGTCTGTACGGTAAAGTGCAACGAACCTACCGGAGTGGAGATGGAAGCCTTGACAGGGGCCAGCATCAGTGCCCTTACGCTATATGATATGTGCAAGGCACTTTCCCATGACATCAAGATCACCAACATTCAGCTACAACAAAAAAAGGGAGGAAAGCATGACTTCCAACGCTAAGCTATATGGTTTGGTCCTTTCTGGCGGAAAAAGCAGCAGAATGGGCACCGACAAAGGATTGATCGACTATCATGGGAAGCCCCAGCGGGAGTACCTGTACCGAATGCTCGATCAAATCTGTGAACAAACCTTCATCAGTATTCGGGGCGACCAAATACAGGATATTCCTTCAAATATGGCCGTGATCGTTGATGAGGACGAGGTGAAGGGGCCTTATAACGGACTCCTTTCCGCCCATCATCAATTTCCCGAGGTAGCTTGGCTGGTATTGGCCTGCGACCTGCCCCTGATCGATCTGGAGGCCCTGAAGGCATTGATATCGGAAAGACGACCCGAATTGATGGCCACCGCCTATGCCTTACAGGATAACCCCTTGCCCGAACCATTATGTGCCATTTGGGAACCCAAGGCCCTAAAGCGGTCGGTGTCCTATTTGGAAAGTGGGCAAGGCACCTGCCCCCGAAAATTTTTGATCAACCATCAGGTGCACATTGTATTTCCCAAGAAGGAGGAAGTGTTGCTCAATGCCAATTCCAAGGCCGAATATCTGGAAGCACTACAAAAATTATCTTCCGCATGAAGCCAGTACGATATAGCCGTCAGATTCTCTTAAAGGACTTTGGCTCCAAAGCCCAACAAAAGCTGTCGGAGGCAAGGATCCTGGTGGTGGGTGCCGGGGGTCTTGGCACTCCCGTCTTGACCTATCTCAACGCCATGGGCGTGGGCACCCTGGGCCTGGTCGACAGGGATGTGGTGGCCCTTTCGAATCTGCATCGTCAGGTACTGTATGACGAAGCGGATATTGGAAGGTCGAAGGTAGAAATGGCCATTTCCAAATTGAAGGCACAGAACGGCGATACCGATTTGATCGGCCATGGGCTGTTTTTGGATCGGGACAATGCGTTGGATATCATTCGATCCTATGACCTTGTGATCGATGCCTCCGACAACTTCCCGACTCGCTATTTGATCAATGATGCCTGTGCGATTTTAAAAAAACCTTTTGTTTATGGGGCTTTGCATGGCTTCGAAGGGCAGGTGAGCGTTTTCAATTATAAGGGTGGCCCAACGTACCGATGCCTCTTTCCGGAGATGCCCAAGGCCGATGAGGTACCCAATTGCGATCAACATGGGGTACTGGGCATTTTGCCGGGTATAGTGGGGAGCCTACAGGCCTTGGAGGCCATCAAGGTGATCAGTGGGGTCGGGGAGGTCCTTTCCGGCACACTGTTATTGTTCGATGGACTGGCAAATCGTTTTCAAAAAATAAACTTCAAATCGATTCAAAAGAATTTTGCCATCGACTCCCTTCAAGAAAGTTATGAAATGGATTGCAGCCTGCCCATACCCTCGGTGGATGCGGAAGCGTTCGAAGTGCTGCTGACGTCAGGGCCACTGCAGCTGATCGATGTGCGCAACCCAGATGAATTCATGAGCTTCAATATCAGAAATTCAATGAATATCCCCCTATCGGAACTCCTTCGCAGAAAAGGGGAAATCGATTTCAAAAAACCCATTTATTTCTTGTGCCAATCTGGCATCAGGAGCCAAAAAGCCATACTTGAATTGAGACCTTATTATCCGAACGCGCAACTCGTAAACGTTACGGGCGGTATCAACCAACTACCTCAATATGTTGCTAAGTATTGAAGGCCTGCTGCTCTTGTGCATCGGTTTTTTTGTTGTGGCCACCTTATATTCTTCGGTCGGTTTTGGCGGCGGGTCGAGTTATTTGGCCCTGCTGACGCTCACCATTGTGGGATTTTTTGCCATTCGTTCCCTGGCCCTGGTCTGTAACCTGGTGGTCGTTTCAACGAGCACCTATCTGTATTTTAAACACGGGCATGCCAGGATCAAGGATTTTTTGCCTTTTGTACTGACAAGTATTCCCCTTGCTTTTATTGGGGCCTCATTCAAACTGAGCGAAAATGTGTTTTTTGTGATCCTTGGGCTTTCCTTGATCGTATCTTCGTTATTCTTGGC
>JBATHI010000366.1:0-3575 GCA_049666645.1 Flavobacteriaceae bacterium
ACTTCCCTGGATGTCGATGCCAAAGTAACCTTTGAGGACGGCAGCGTAACCTTGATCACACTCATTTTGATTGGCAAGGTTCCAAAAATCGACGGTCCCCAATTTCAACAAATTGCCCAAAAGGCCAAGGAAGTCTGTCCGATTTCAAAATTGCTGAAAGCCAAGATCGATCTGAACGCAAGCTTAGCGGTATAACCCATTTGATGTTCGGACAAACCGCCCTATCGGTGCGTAAAATTTAAGGCACATAAGGTTTGGATTTCATGGGAAATCAATTGTCTGGCGATTATCGTTTCTTAGGTGTCCCTGTCATAAAACTGGATCGAAGTTAACGGCTAATCTTTTTCCAAAGCAAAAGAACCGTTTATTCTATCAATCGGCGAAGCCTCTGGACAGATTTAGGTAGTGTTTGTTGCAATAGCCAAAAATCACCGGAATTTGGGCCCCTTCATTTGTTCCGTTTTCCTTTGAAGACCGAAGTCAATGAAAGTGGTTTGTTTTTTGGTTATCGTATTGGACCCGCGCTGCAAGCTCCCAATTGGCCCGGGTTTGCAACCGCTTTGCTATCAGTCGGATTGCGATTCCGATCATCAATATCAATTGCTCCGATATTTATAAGGTATCCGGAAATAATGATGGTATGGGCATTCTGAAGATAAATTTCACTTAGACCGATTAATGCGCATCGATATACACATTATTTGTATCTTCTCATTTGGAATTTGACACCATTGCGGTCTTCATTTATTAACTTTAAGAATGGCCCGGCAACAACAGGAAATAGACGCTGTCGACATTATGTACATACTTGAAGATCCTTGGGAGAAATCGAAGGGAGAATGGCTGCTTGCCAATAAGAACGAACGGGCACAAACCCTGAAGTTTATCGAAAACCGTCTTCTATCGACGCAAAATGATGGATATTCCAAAATATGGAAAACGTCCGGCAATGAACCGATAGCCATACTCGGGGCATATAAGGTCGGGGATAAAAGGTATGAGACCTTCTTTATATGCAGCCGGCATATGGAGGCTTATTCCCTGAAACTGAGTTTCGACATGCGCAAGATTCTAAAGGAACTGTCCCTTAAATATAAGGGCTGCACCTGTTACCAGTATGCCGAGGCAGGCCGAGCAGAACAAATTTCGTGGTTCCGCTTTCTCGGATTTGCACATAAACCAGAAGGGGACAAGGGCAATAACCGCTATTTCGAATATGTATCGCCGTCCCAATAAAAGGAGTCGGTCATAGGCTACAATTGCGCATGCTTTTACTATAAAGAATCGAGGATCTCGCCTAGTGAATCCGCTAAAATAGGTTGGCCTTTGCACAAGTTAAAAATTCCTTGGCTAATAAAACAGGAGGATTCGGACATAAATAGAAACGTTTCGGACAAAATTAATTTTTGATGATTAGAAAAAAAGTTATCTTAACCTACTATATATCAACTAAATATTAACCTTAACCAAACAATATTATGTGCAACGGAAACAAACCAGTCAACACCACGGTGACACTTACAGTAGATACCGTAAACATTACAGAAGCCACAAAGAATGCTAATGTCACTTTTTCAGATGATCAAGGTGACCCGGCTGAAATCCCGGGACAACCGGGACAGTATGAATCTACCGTTAATAGAAATGCACAGATCATATGGACAGGCAGAGCTGCCAACGGCACGGATACGGTATGTATTACCGACGTCAGTAAAAAAGCGGTCGGCGGGGGTTCTGATATATTGGTTGCACCAATAGGACGGCCCGTTAGTTGTCAAGTTACAGGAAGGGTTGTAAACGCACAAATAGCTGGTGATGAGTTTTATACGATTTCATTTAATGTTATTAGGGCTGGCGTCACAACGGGATATAGTATTGACCCAAAAATTAGAATGAATACTTAATCAATCAACAATGCATTTTAAAAGAAAAGCCTATTATTCGTTGATAGGTTTCTTCTGCGTTAATATCCATTTTATTTCCGGTCAAGATCAAAGGGTGGTTGATAGCCTGACGAAAATCTATCAACAAGATGAACTTGAAGGTATCGAGAAATTCGAAATACTTCGAAATTTATCTTTTAATGCAGTGTACGACTTTGAACTATCGTTGCGATATGCGAATGAATTGATATCGCTTTCGGAACAGGAAGATAATTATTTATACATTCATAGGGGTTACCTTCAAAAAGGAAATACAAATCGATTTGCCGGAAATTTGAAAGACGCCTTAGATGCATTTTTCAAAGGTGCGGAAGCGGCTATTAATGGAGATTATGTTGAAGGAGAAGGAGCTGCATATATATCAATCGCAGATGTGTATTCTGAAATGGGGAATACCGATAATGCGGATATCTATTATAATAAAGGCATTAAATTATTAAGAAAAACAAACGATTCAATATCATTGGCAAATGCCCTATTAAATGCCGGTGATGAGTATTTTAGAATTAAAGATTTTGATAAAGCATTGCGGTATTTTGAAGAGTCGGGCATTATTTACAAGAAAGTTGACTACTTGGTCGGCACGGCCTACAATCTGGGCAATGTTGGTATGGTATATGCCGAACAGGGTAAAGACACCTTGGCAGAAGCCCATATAAACGAAGCCATAGCTATCCTGGAGCAACTGGAAGATTACTACCCAATATCGATATATCTCACTTATATGTCGGATATCTATGTGCGAAAAAATGATTTCCCATTGGCATTCACTTACGCAGAAAGAAGTTTGGAATTGGCCACCAATTATGGTCTTAAGGATCAAATCAGCGAAGCCAACTTAAAACTATCCCAATTCTACGAACAATCCGGTGACCCGGTGACATCCTATAAGTATTACAAGGATCACATTGTCTATCGGGATAGTTTTATCAATTTAGAAAATGTCCAGCAATTGGCCGATCTGCGCACCAATCATGAAGTATCACAAAAACAAACAGAGGTAGATCTGCTCAACCAACAAAAAAGGAACCAGCAAATCATCCTGGGCTTTTCAGGGCTGTTGTTGGTCTCGTTGTTCTGGTACTATCGTACGATTTCAAGGGAGAAAAAACGGTCGGAAGCCTTGCTGTTAAACATTTTGCCTGCAGAAACGGCCCGGGAACTCAAGGAAAAGGGGAGCGTGAGGGCCAAGAAAATAGCATCGGCGACCGTACTCTTTACCGATTTTAAGGGATTTACCAGTTACGCGGAAAAGCTTTCCCCAGAAGATTTGGTGGAGACCATAGGCTTTTACTTCTCCATGTTCGACGCAATCATCGAAAAACATGGCCTGGAAAAGATCAAGACCATCGGGGATGCCTACATGTGCGCCGGGGGGCTGCACCATAAGCAGGAAGATCACGCCCTTCAAATGGTGAAGGCCGCTTTCGAAATTGCCGAATTTGTGGAAAAGACCAAAAATGATGCAACGACAAAGGAACGGTCTTTCGATATCCGTATAGGCATCAATACCGGGCCCGTGGTGGCGGGGGTAGTGGGCACCAAAAAATTTGCCTATGACATTTGGGGCGATACCGTGAACGTCGCCTCCCGAATGGAATCGATGTCGGCCCCGGGCAGGATCAATATCAG
>JBATHI010000367.1:0-1617 GCA_049666645.1 Flavobacteriaceae bacterium
GGGGTTGTTCCTAACACGTTCCGGTGCAAAGCCGTCGAACATTAGGTCATAGGCGGGATGCACGGCAACCAACTGCCCCTGTAAATGCGTAGAAAGCTCGGTGATCTCCAGACCATAGCTGTTCACCTTTCCCTTCAACTCATCGCAATAGGTTTGACTTTCAGCGGCCTTGTCCAAATCGATCAAAAAACCTTCCCAAGTTGGTATTTGGATTCCCTTGTACCCCAAATCCGAGGCCCATTTGCACATCCCGTCCAAAGAATTGAATGGGGCTTTGCTATCTACAAACTGGGCTAGAAATACGGCAGGTCCTTTTATTGTTTTCATTTTTACGGTGCTTATGGTTTTTGTTATCTATTTCTATGTGGTGGTATTTTAATAATAAACCCTATATTTAATACCTCAAAATCGCTCCCAATGCCTACGACTTCGGGAAGTTATAAATATAGGAAAACCATCAGAATTAATATAAGAAATAAGCATGAATCAGGAAGAGCAGTATGATGCCATTGTGGTCGGAACCGGAATTAGCGGGGGCTGGGCAGCTAAGGAATTATGTGAAATAGGCTTAAAGACTTTGGTTCTGGAACGCGGGCGCATGGTGAAGCACATAGAAGATTATCCGACCATGAACGACGATGTTTGGGACTATGCCCTAAAGGGAGAACTTTCCACCGAGGACCAAAAAAAATACCATGTACAAAGAAGGGTCAATTGGGCGCCCAAAGCGGATGATAAACATTTCTTCGTAAACGATTTGGAACATCCTTATGTCGAGATCAAGCGCTTCGATTGGATCCGTGGATACCAGGTAGGAGGAAGGTCGCTCACCTGGGGCCGTCAGAGTTACCGATGGAGCGATCTCGATTTTGCAGCAAACAAAAAAGAGGGAATAGGCGTCGATTGGCCCGTACGTTACCGCGATATTTCCCCTTGGTACGATAAAGTGGAGGAATACATCGGCGTTAGTGGACAACCGTTGGGTTTGCCGCAACTGCCCGACGGTATATTTCAACCTGCCATGGAACTGAATTGTGTGGAACAGGATTTTCAGCAGTCGGTGGCCAAGGAATTCTCCGACGGCCGACTGATCACCATTGGAAGGGCGGCCCACATTACCGATAAGGATGCCCAATTTGAAGGTCGTGGCGCCTGCCAAAATAGGAATCGCTGTAGGCGCGGCTGTCCGTTCGGAGGCTATTTCAGCAGTAACTCTTCCACTTTGCCGGCGGCGGAAAGAACAGGGAACATGACCCTCAGGCCCAATTCCATCGTTTATGAAGTGATTTATGATGAGCAGCGAAAAATGGCCACCGGGGTGAGGGTCATCGATGCGGAGACCCATGAGAAGTTGGAGTTTAAGGCCAAGGTGATTTTTCTATGTGCTTCGGCCATGGCATCGGTGGGCATTTTATTGCAGTCGAAGTCTGCACGTTTTCCCAATGGCCTTGGTAACGACTCCGATGCATTGGGAAGGGGTATCATGGACCATCATTACAAATTGGGGGCGACGGCGAAAGTCGAGGGCCATTTGAACAAATACTATAAGGGACGTCGACCAAACGGTTTCTATATCCCGCGCTTTGTGAACCTGGATGAAAAGACCAAACGGGAAGG
>JBATHI010000368.1:0-14859 GCA_049666645.1 Flavobacteriaceae bacterium
GGCAATACCGGCGATCGCTTCAGCGGACAGGATACCAACGGGGACGGGATGGCCGACTTGCCACGCCTCACCTCGGATGGGGTCGGGATAACTGCAGATATAGCTACTACTTTCCCCTATCTGGGGGCTCCGCAATAAGACTATGAAAAAGGAGCAAAGGGGGGGATTTCCCAAAGTCCTCCCCTTTTCATAATAAAACAATCATCCCTAAAAACAACATCAATGAGACATTATATACCCTTGGCAATCTTTATGGTCCTTATTTCCTGTAGTGAAATGGGAAACCAGTTGATTACCGACAAAAAAGACTATAACGTTTTCCTGGCCTCAGAACCCGTCAAAACCACCTCCAAGTATTTTGAATTGTGGAATTCCAAGATTAAGGAAGACAGTATGCAACTACTGAGCTTTGGGGTCGTCGGAGGCGAATACAGCCGATATTTTCAGCATACGGGCGATATCCAATACCTGAAAAAAGCGGAAAAGGCATTGCAAAGAGCCGTGAGGATCGCGGCCATTGGAAAAGCGGGATATTACCGGTCCTTGGCAAGGAACTATATTTCCCAACACCGTTTTAAGGAAGCATTGGTACTGGCCGATTCGGCAAGGACCTTGGGCAGCGGTGTCAACGCAACGCAAAGTTTGCTGTTCGACCTTCACATGGAATTGGGCAATTACGATCGAGCAGGAGCCTATTTGGACAGTATCGCGAACTTCTCCGACTTTGGCTATCTCATACGACTGGCCAAGTGGAACGACCAGCTCGGGGACTTGGATCAGACCATTAGATTGATGGAAAAGGCCATGGCGAAAGTCGAAAACAGTAAAAATAAGGATCTCATGTTATGGTGTTATACCAATATTGCCGACTACTATGGTCACGCCGGACGTATCCAGGAAAGTTATGATCATTATCTTAAATCCTTGGCCATTGACCCTCAGAATGCCTATGCGAAAAAAGGCATCGCATGGATCGTTTTTTCCTATGAGAAAAATTCGGAAGAGGCTTTGCGTATCCTTGATTCGGTCATTGACAACCACAAAGCCCCGGATTATTACCTATTGAAATCGGAGATAGCCGAATACCATGGGGATAGTTGGGAAAGTCTTATCAATCTAGACCGTTACATGAAGCTGGTACAAGACCGTTCTTATGGCGACATGTACAATGTCTACAACATTTCGGTATATCTGGAACGAACCGGGCAATATGAAAAAGCCCTATGGTTGGCCAAAAGGGAGGTCGACAACAGGCCTACCCCGGAATCGTACAGCCTGCTGGCCTATACCTATTTTAAAATGGGCGAATTGTCCGAAGCGCTCCACATCGTAGAGAAACATATCGAGGGCCAATCGGCGGAGCCCGGCATACACTACCGTATCGCAGAAATTTACAAGGCTTCGGGAAACCATGCCCGGGCCATGCAGTTAAAAGAAGAATTGAACGGGGCCATCTATGAACTGGGGCCACAGATGGCGGAGCCCATATCGAGGCTGTAGCAATCCTCGAAATCATACATTTGAAAATTCCCAAAAAGTCATTTCCAGTGGTGTTTTAGGTTGGTTGTTTGAAAGGCACCGTGGCCATTTGGCCATGGTGTTTTTTTTGGTTACATCACTTGCCCCCATCGCTTTTAGGATATTATAGGACGATTCAGTATATTTACCACATCACGAGCAACCTTAAGATTCTGACGCCCCAAGTGTTACTGAATTTTTGTTGAAGACTTACTTAACCTTATTCCTAATTCCTAGAACGCTATGGAATACCTTCTGTTTTTTCTTTGGATCACCATTATGTGCGTATTGTTGTACAAGGTTTTTGCGGCTTGGAAAGCCTTAAAGAAAACCCTTGATAGCAAGGATAGGCCTTAGTTAGACCTATTTCATCCCGTCAGGCACCCTGCATCCGGGCGATTTGAAGCTACAGTTCGATAAAGTTGTCCAATGACAAGGTCCAATCGTAGTCTTTGTACACCAGATCGATATTTTTGGTTTTGGGCAGGATACCAAAATATTTCAAGATTTGTTTTACCCCTTTTTTTCCTCCAAAATCGCCCCTGAACCAATTGAACAGGGAAGTGACAGCCACCTTGCTTTGCCCTTCATTATAGGTTGAAGTGCGCGTCAAATATCGTTTTGTGCCTTCCTCAAACTGTTCCTCAAGGCGTTCCGGCGAATAGATGGCCACTGGCGGGCAATCTTTGGCGCCACAATTCAGTGCAAAATGAATGCGGTAATCTCTTTTGTCAACCCTTAATTTGCGTTCGAATGCATCGGGAAACCATTTGCGGACATAGCCCAATCCCAATGGCCATTGCGATTTTCGTATGATGCCATGTTCTATTTTGGAAAATGACACCGTGCTACCCGCGATCGGAATCTGTTCCATATCAAAAAAGGTACGGCGGTCGTTGTACAATTCGGGATTTTCTTTTAAGATCAACTGTATATATCCGTTGTATATATTCACCCAGAAGGCCAGTTTTTGTGCATCGTTGACCAAACTGGCAGAAAGATCCGTAAGCTTGGTCTTGGCAAGTTGGTCTTGAATCGATTTGGTGTCTTGACCCGCTTTGATTTTTATCAGAAATTGTTCGGAAAGTAGGTTGTAGTCTTCTATCTCCGTATCAGCCTGTTGCGATTGACCCAAATGGGAGGTACAGCCTAAGAGGAAAAAGGAGAGCAACAATACCTGGGATAGTATACGAATGGACATAGTTTTTCGGTTTTAAATTCGTTTCTTGATTCTACTTACGCAGTACCGCATCAAAGGTTTTGTCGTTGGATCGATAAAACCTTTCTTAGCCATGAACTTTGACGGCCAAAAGCGATGTGTGGGCCTAATGGGCTTTGTATCTTTAATGGGCAAAAAAAAACTTACTTTGCGTCTATGATCTCAGTGATTATACCGGCTTACCAGGAAAACGAGAACTTGAAGCGATTACTGCCCCTTTTGGAATCCTTGGAAAGCAGGTTGCCTACGGAAATCATAGTGTCTTTATCTGCTGTAAATGGGGATGAAGCACCATACCACCTCAAAAAAAGACCGCTATATATTGTTAAGTCGCCGAAACGGGGAAGGGCGGTACAAATGAACCATGCGGCGGCAAAGGCCAGGGGTGACATACTGGTATTTTTGCATGCCGACGTGCGACCACCAAAATCGTTCTTCACAGATATTGCCAAGGCTATCGATCAGGGATTTGATGCCGGATTTTTCTCTTATCAATTCGATAAAAAAAGTTTTCTGCTGTCCGTCAACGCATGGTTTACGACCAAGAAGGGACTTTTTACGGGAGGGGGCGACCAATGTCTCTTTATCAAAGAAAACATATTTACCGAAATAGGTCGGTTTAACGAGCATCAGGTGCTGATGGAAGATTTCGAGTTTTTCAAAAGGATGAAACGCAAAAACATTCCTTATACCATCGTCAAAAACGACCTCACCGTTTCTTCCAGAAAATATGACCATAATTCCTATTTGCGCATCAACCTATCCAATTTGTTATTGCTGCTTTTGTTCAACTTAGGGTATCCGGCAAAAAAATTAAAATCGCTGCACGACAAATTGCTGAACACGCCCTATCGAGACCCGGCTTAAGTTGCCTGACCCGTACCGATGTTTGCATTCAACCTATCGGCATTTTAGAATCCTTTTGCAGGAGCTTTTTCGATTGCCTATGTTAATCGGGGCAGAATGGTGAAAGACCAAAGTCCAGGCTTAGGAAGTGACGGCCCCGAGGGCATACAGCTGTTCCAAATTGGGAGAGGTGCTTCCCCCGGCAGGTTCCAAGGTAATTCCGAAGGCTTCCGAATCGTTGGGGTTGCTAAGTGCAAATACCTTGTTGTTGTCCATGGCAAAGTCTTCCAACAGGCCTACACTGGTAGGCGTAAGCGGGTTCAGCTTTAGCGACCACACCTGATACACCATCCCATCCGGAGGTTCGGGGAGGCCTATCGCATCTATGAAAAGTTTTTGATCTTGCTCGTTCCAATACGCTTTGGCATAGGAGGTAGGGGATACTTCCTGCCCGCCTAAAGGAACCACTTTCACGTTCTTGTCGCGCAACAGGGCCAAAAGGTTTTGGGTGTTTTCCAGCGACAGGTTGGCGTCGGCAATTTGTTGTTCAAGCATGTCGTTGTTTTTTTCAGCCAACTCATTTTCAGATCGTAATTTTTGATTTTCGGTGTACATCCAAAATAACCCGATTGACAAAAATACCGATGCTGCCCATCCTAAATAAGTGGTCCACTTGCCCGATTTTTCACTGATGGGAACCACCTTGGTTTCCCTTGGTCCTTGCATCCGATCGGCAATGCCATCGAAAGTGATCTTCCTGTCGGGCGAAGCGGTTCGGGCCACGGCCATGACAGCAGCTTCAATGGCCTCTATCTCCGATTTTATTTCAGGGTGTTCCATGGCGTATCGGTGCACCTCCAGATTTTCCTTTTCTGAAAGCAGTCCGGCTACATAGAGTTCCAGAACACCAGATGATATGTATTTCTCTACATCCATGCTATAGATTCATGTTTTCCCTGATTTGCGAGATACACGCCCGATTGCGGGTTTTTACCGTCCCCAAGGGAATCTGAAGTTCCTTGGCGGCGTCTTTTTGAGTATATCCCTTAAAGTACAAAAGCTCGATAATCTGAATGCACTTCTCCTTTAGATTTAAGACCAGTTTTTTAAGTGTTTTTGGGTCGATCCTTGGTTCATTACCTTCATCCTCCTCAAGCATACCTACGAAGTAATCTGCCGAGAGGTTCTTTTTTTGATTTTTATAGGACTTGGACCGAACTTCGTCAATGGCCGTATTTCGTGCGATATTTAATAGCCAGGTAAAAAAACGCCCTTTTGAGGCATTATAGGAATGGGCATTATTCCAGATTTTTACAAAGACATCCTGACATAACTCTTGTGCGAGAACTTCATCGTTTACGATGGTATTGATCACCCCACAGATGTTTTGGGCATACATCTCGTGCAAACGCCTAAAAGCTTGGGCATCTTTTTGTTGAAAACGTTCGATCAGTATCTCTAGTTGCATGCGATGCAGGCTGGAAAAGGTAAAATATTAAAAAAAACCGTCCCTAAGGACGATCCTCCATATTTGGTGGTGCTATTACTGGATAATGCCGGTACAGCTGATACGACCGCCCGCATTTCCCGTGGGCTGAGTGGTAAAGTCATCGACCCCTTGATGGACGATTACCCCTTTGCCGATCAAATCTTTGTTGGGGTCATCGCATCCAAGGCACCATTGATCGGTATCAAATTCAACGGATCCAGTGCCATCGGCATTGGCCACAAAATTGCCGATATCCCCTTTATGATAACCTTCGGCTGCGCCCCATTTGCCGTGGGGTTCGTTGGTCGGGTTCCAATGGCCCCCGGTCGAGGTTCCGTCGGCAGCCGAACAATCGGCCTTTTCATGGATATGGATCGCATGCTCCCCTGGGGTGAGCCCGGTAAAGTTCGCGGTCATTTTCACCTGTCCGTTTTCATCGGTAAAGGTGACCTCTCCCTTCACATTGCTGTCGCTTTTCGGCTCCATCGCAAATTTAACCGTCTCGACTTTCACTTCCTGCAATTCCTTTACGGCATTTTCCATTTCATCCTCGGCCTCCTTGGCCTCTTTTTTTACTTCTTTACAGCTGTACGTGGCAACCACTGTCAAACCGATCGCCAAGACTTTTGATATTCTCATAGGTTCCAATTTTTGTAAGCTATAAAGTTAAGCAATATTGATATCCTTGTCAATCTATTCTTGTATTGATTTTACTTCACCTGATGTGGCTCGAGAGCCTGTCTTTTTTTAACAGATCCCTTAGGTCGGGATTATAGAAAACACCTAACTGCAACCGGTCAAAGTGCGCGCCCGTAAAATGATTTTTAAGGTAACCCGCCTGAACGCTCAATGCAGGATTGATTTTTATTCCCAAAGCCCCGTACAAACGGTTTTGTCCAAAAGGATTCCCTTGAAGGTTCAGGAAAATTTCATCGTAGAAGTTCAGAAAGAAAACCTGGGTCAAGGGCAGGGTGACCTGAATACGATAACGCGCCCTGTGTTCGGTGTCGCTGCTTGTTCCTGAATCCAAAAAGCGTTGTTCCAAGCGGTAACGATGCTCGAAGTCGAATGTGCCGACCTGGTCCTTTAGGATAAATTGCCCGAAGATTCGGTGTTCCCTGGCATCGATATCGGTAGCGTTCTCCTCAAAAGTGCCATCGGTCGCGATATAGGCATAACCCAGGGTAGCGATGGCATGGCTATCGAGATGGTAGTTCATACCCGTTCTTAGGAGCAGCTGGTTGAAGTTGCTGGCCATTTCGTAATAGCGCTGTTGCACCTCGGTATGTACGCTCCATTTTTCGGCAATCTTGTTGGAGCCGAAGTACATGAACCAGGAACCCAATGCATTTTCCCCTGTTTCCTGCGCAGGTACAACGAACGGGGCCAAAACCAGTGAAACCACGGTGAGGAGCCTTTTAAAATTTTTCATATTGCGAAGGTAAGCATCTGGAATTTTTCGCAAAATCATCACGGTCAAAGTTGATCATATCGCGCTGGTTGGAAATAAGATTTGCAGGTACAACATTACAGCCAAAAATCAAATCAGACAAAGACATCATAGGTGTTTTTAGGAGTTTCGGCACTATTGCACAGAAAAGGTCTTCACCTCCTTAAAGGGAGATGCGCTCATCGTTTCCATGTTTTGCCTATAATCCTTCCATGATCGGTTAAAGAAGGCATTGGTTTTTTGGAGGGCGTTTTTGAGTTCTTCTTCCGCAAACCGAAGCAGTCTTTTTTCTGTTTCAGTAATCCCCGATTGCCTGCTGCCCACATAGCTCCTTGCGTTATAAATGCGTGTCATCACCGTAATTTCAGGATTGCGGGTAATGCCTTGTCTTTTATCTTCCTTGCCCAAATACATATCGATCAGGGAATCAATTTCCTTAACCATATCTTTGGAAGCGTCGGTTTGATCTTTAAATTGCTTTTCATCCAATGCTTTTAGGTCTTTTTGATATTGTTCCGCAATCAGTTTGCTTTCGACCAATTGTTTGGTGGCATCCGCGGCGAGTTGCGTAAAACCGTCCAATTTCTTTAAACTTTCATACACTTCATCTATATTGTCGGGAGAGATTTCCAATCTGGGGTCTGATTTTACTTCCAGAAGGGTTTCATCAGTGGTTTCGCCCATTTCGAGTTTCACCTTGTATGAGCCCGGTTTTGCGTTTATGCCTCCAAACTCCCTTTGGTTCTTGTTCAACTTTCTGGAAGGGCGATCGGGACCCTTTTCTTCCATTTCCCAGTAAATTCGATGAAATCCGGCTTTCTCCGGTGTTTTGAATTTCATGGTTCGGACCAGTCTTTCCCCATCATAGATCATCACGGAAAGCGAGTCTTTTGTTTTCGGTTTGGCCGCCGAGGTGGTTTCCCCTTCTTCTTTAGCCGTTGCGACTTCAGTTTTGCTGCCTTCCGCTGCGGTTTCAATATCCTCGGAATCGACCTGATCATTGTCCTTTTTGGCATCGGTTTCTTTCTTCTGCCGTCCTTCCCTTAGATAATAGGTGAGCATGGCCCCCGATTTTCTGTTTTCCGCGTTATACTCCGCATCAGCGCCGAACCGGCTTCCTGTCGGCTGCTGGTAGGCTGCTTGATAGGCGATGGGAGGGGCAAAGATCTTGACCTCTTTTTGGAGTATCGATCGATCGGCCGCCATGGCCCTCAGCGGTCGGATGTCATCCAACACCCAAACGGCCCGGCCAAAGGTCGCGATCACCAGATCATGTTCCCTGGGATGGATCACCAGGTCTTTGGTGGAGACCGTGGGAAAACCTTCGGTCCATTTTTGCCATTGTACACCTGCATCGAACGTAATATAGAGGCCGTCATCGGTGCCCAAAAACATCAGGTTGGGGTTTTCCAAATCTTCGACGATAGAGAGCGTATAAGCGCCCACGTCGCTGGCGTCCACGATCCGTTCCCACGTCTTGCCATAGTTTTTGGTACGGTAGGCATAGGGCGTATAATCGAACCGGCGATAGTTGTTGGCCACGAGCAAGGCTTCCCCTTTGTTTTTATTCGATGCTTTGATCTGTGGAATCCAACTACCTGATGGCAAGCCTTTTATGTTTTGGGTTACTTCTATCCAGCTAGTGCCCCCGTTTTGGGTGTAATGAACTCGGCCGTCATCTGAGGCGACCCAAAGCATATCCTTTTCGATCGGTGATGGCTCGATTACCAAAAGGGTGCAATGGTTCTCTGCGCCGGTAGCGTCCATGGTGAGACCGCCACTTTCACTTTGCTTCTGTTTCTCAGGGTCATTGGTAGTCAAATCAGGGGATATCACTTCCCAGGTCAAGCCCTTATCCTTGCTCTTATGAACAAATTGACTCCCAAAATATACCGTGCCCGGATCAAATGGATCTTGACCGATGGCAGCGTTCCAGTTGAACCGCAATTTGGTTTCCTCATCGGGCGGGGTAGGGCGTACGATATAATTGTTGCCCGTGATATGATCATACCTTGAGACGTAACCCTGTTGGCTCATGGCGTAACCATATTGTGAATTTTCAAGGTCTGGGACGACATCGAAACCATCACCAAAGGCAATTTCCTGCCAATAACTGTTGCGAATGCCTTGGGCCTTCCAAACATAGGCGGGTCCTCGCCAAGAACCGTTGTCTTGTAAACCACCATACACATTGTAGGGGAATTCATTGTCGGTATTGATATGGTAAAATTGGGCCACGGGCAAATTGCCGATAAAACGCCACGACTTGCCCCCATCTTTGGTAATGTTCATGCCCCCATCGTTCCCATCCATCATGAACTGACCATTTTTGGGATGGATCCACCAGGCATGATGATCGGGATGCACTCCATTGTCGGCCCGATAAGCGGGCATCAATTCGGTAAAACTTTTGCCCCCATCCTCCGATACGTTGATATAGGTGAAAACCGAATAAACCCTGTTTTCATTTTGGGGATCGACATAAATTTCCGAATAGTAAAAGGGCCGGTTGCCGATGTCATCCTTATCGTTGATCTTCTTCCATGTAAAACCGCCATCTTCCGATTTGTACAAGGCATTTTTTTTGGCTTCGATCAGGGCATACACAATATTGGGCCTGCTGGCCGCAATGGCCACCCCGATCCTCCCCAGTTCCCCTTGGGGGAGTCCGTCATCTTCCGTTAATTTTTTCCAATTTTTACCGCCATCGTAGGTCATGTAAAGTCCGCTTCCCGGTCCCCCGGATGTAAAGAACCATGGCTCCCTTTTGTGTTCCCACATGGCTGCGATCAATTTATTGGGATTGGTTGGATCCATCACCAAATCGGCAACACCTGTGCTGTTGTTCACAAAAAGCACCTTCTCCCAGGTCTCGCCCCCATCGATGGTCTTGAAAACGCCACGTTCGGGATGTACGCCCCAAGGCGAACCTATGGCCCCCACATAAACCGTATTGGGGTTCATGGGATCGATCTTGATGCGGTGGATGTGCCTGGTTTTTTCAAGCCCCATCAATGTCCAGCTTTTCCCGCCATCCAGTGACTTATAAACCCCATAACCACCGTTGAGGCTGTTCCGGGGGTTGCCTTCGCCAGTGCCCACCCAGATCACCGAGGGGTTCGACTGTTGAATGGCCACGGCCCCTATGGAGGCTGTAGCTTCCTTGTCAAAAATGGGTTCCCATTTTATACCCCCCGAGGTCGATTTCCACAGACCGCCGGACGCTGTACCAACGTACATCACATCTGGGTCGTCATTTACGGCATCGATCGCGGTAACACGCCCGCTCATCCCCCCCGGGCCAATATTTCTTGGCTTAAGGTCTTGCAGCAGTTCCATTTTGAAATCTTGGGAAAAAGTGGTCAGGGATGCGAAAAGCACCGTGAGGAGGAAGCAATTTTTGAACATTGGGAACAATTTGGTTTTACGGGCGGAAATATAAAGACTTTTGCCGAATAACCGAAAACAGGGCCAAAGGAATGACGACTTCAAGAGTACTACCTATAGTTTTAAACGGTGGTTTCAGGGCCTTTTTTTTTCAAAGATGCCAAAAAGCTCATGGCCTTGTCTTGGCGGGATGGAATTGTAACAGCGCTCAAAGGTCTTCACTGAGAAATAGGGGTTTATATATTTAAGATATAATGCCTTATCACCGCCGAAAGGCCTTTTTTCCAGGTTCGAGGACAATGGAAAATCGAACCAGACCCCGACCAATTTACCTCTAGGTTTGAGCAATTGGGCCATTTTTTCAGCATAGGCGAACCTATTTTTATCTGAGGGAATCAGGGAGCAGAAAAATGTCTGTTCCAAGATCAGGTCATATTGCCCTTGGTGCAAAAAAAAATCCTTAGTGTACAATTGATCCTTAGGAAAGCCTGGATTTCTTTGCATGAATTTTTCATTGGGGGGCGACGCAATATCGAGCACATCGACATTCCGGAAGCCTTTTTCCCATAGATATTCCGCTTCATGGGCATTACCGGCACCCGGGATCAAAATTGAAATGTCTTTGTTGTTGAGTTGGTCTACGTAGGTTTTGATAGGGGTCGACGGATAACCGATATTCCATCCGGTTTGCCCATCGCGATAGCGTTGGGACCAATAACTTTGTTCATCGTTCTGGGCCATGAACGATCAATTTGGAACTTCATTTTTATAGACCACCCCGTTTTTCACCACCAGTTTCACCTGGCGCATGGCCTCGATATTTTTGCTGGGGTCGCCAGGGACGGCGATCAGGTCTGCCAGGTAATCTTTTTCAAGTTTCCCCAACTTTTCCAGATGAAAAACCCCAGCATTCACCGAGGTCGCGGCCTTTATGACCGCCATGGGCGACATTCCATAATCGACCATAAGTTCCATTTCCAGATAGTTCTCGCCATGGGTAAACACACCGACATCGCCGCCAAAAACAATGGTCACCCCTGATTCCAATGCCCGTTTGAAAGAAGCCCGCTTCTCCCCAATGCGAATGGGTTCCGTATCGATGCCTTTTTTCCACCCCCCGTAACGTGCAATGGCATCTCCTGCGGCCAGGGTAGGGCAAAGGGCAACGCCCCGCTCCTTCATCAGTCTAAAGATTTCTTCAGTTCCCCCATCACCATGTTCAATGGTCTCGACCCCGCCCAAAATGGCACGTCGCATCCCTTCAGGGGTGCTTGCATGGGCCACCACATATCTCCCTGCACTGGTTGCCGCCGCGACCATCGCCTCAATTTCGTTGGGGAGGAAGGTGGGCTGCGACGGTTCCCCGGCACCCCAGCGATAATCCGCATAGATTTTAATAAAATCGGCCCCATTTCCCAATTGCCGTCTCACTGTCCTTATCGCTTCGTCAACGCCACTGACCGGTTCTGCACCGAGCGGCACCGTTACCCCATCATGGAAGCCTTTGGGCCCATAAGCGCCAGTCGCCACGATCGCCGGTCCGGCCACAAGCATTCTGGGTCCGGCTACTATACCTTGGTCAATGGTCTTTTTGAGGGATACATCTGCATAACCGGCTCCTTCGGATCCCAGATCTCGTACAGTGGTAATACCGGCCATCAAGGCGTTTTTGGCGTGTACCGTACCCCGGATCGCCCGTTCCACCGGCGATTCTTTGAGCACTTGGTCGTTCCAATCCGTCTCGTTATAAGGGTGTAACAAAAGATGGGAATGCCCTTCAATGATGCCGGGCATGAGCGTCATGTCCTTCAAAGGCACTTCTTGGGTACCCTTCGGGGTTTTCAATCCGGTAGGCGATCCTACGTAAGTGATCACTTCGCCTTCCACCAGAACCACCCAGTCGGGGTGCACCGCAGTGCCATCAAAAACCCGGTCGGGCTTAAAAAGCATTTGGGCCTGTCCTATTGCGGTGCCAAGCAACATCATAAAGCAAATGATGTTTTTCCTAGTTATGGTAGGGTAAAATTTTGATAGTATGATCATTTCGTATGGGTGTTGTTTTAGGACCACTACAACATATGGCCAGATACCTTGAACCTTTAAATTTTTCCAATTCCGTGGTTGAACGGTGATTGTTACAGCTTGGGGAACGGTAGTTGCAATAATAGCCCATATCCCTACAAGATTCCTTAATATCTTCTCAAACCAATAAAAATTTATAGTTGGCGTGGCACATATTTATATATCGGTTCGACTTGTACCGATGATTTTTTAGATTGAAAGGCCATCTTGTTGATACATGGGCAAGGTAAAAATTATTTTATTCCTTCTGCGCATGTTCCGCGATCTCCGCCAACTTATCGGCAATGGTTTTGCTATCGAGCCATCTGCCCCTCACCATCACTCCGGTTATCTTTTTAAGGGCCGATAGGTCTTCCAGCGGATTGGCGTCGACCAAAATCAAATCGGCCTGTAAGCCTTCCTTGATTTCACCGAAGGTATCGGAGCTGTTGAAATAAGTTGCCGGATTGATGGTTCCCGATCGAATGATTTCCAAAGGGGTGAGACCGGCATTGAGCATCCCCTGTATTTCATGGTGTACGGAAAAACCAGGGACATTGAAAAGTTGGGGCGCATCCGAACCCAGTAACATTCCATGCCCATTTTGTTGAAGTTTAAAGATGAGTTTTTTACGAATGGCATCGAACTGCCGCCACTGTGCTTCCGTAAAACTTTCATCAGCCATTGTTTCCTTTTTTATCCGTTCCCAATTGGCCAAAGTGCTCTTGGGCATGTATTTCATTTCGGGCTGGGCGAGGAGGGTTTCTACCGGAATCGGGGCGAACCATCGCTCAAAGAGACTTTGGGTAGGTACGATCCATACCTTGTTGGCTCTTGCCATTTGCACCAATCCGTCTATTTTGGTGGTATCGGCCAATGGGGTAAAGGCATATCCGAAAAAGCCGTTTTCGGAAGGGTCAACCCCTGCCGATTCGTGAACGAGTCCCTCCAAAAAGCCATCTACATGATCAATGGAGGCGTATTTGCTTTCAAGGGCATGCCGAATACCGACGGCCACCGGCACATGGCCGGCGAAGGGAATACCTACCTCATTGGCCGTTGCAACGATCTGGTCAAAGGCTTCCAAAGGAACGCCGGGATGGATTTTTAGAAAATCATAGCCGTCTTTCCGATATGCCGTCACCTTTGCTTTGGCCTCTTCTTTCGAACTCACGGTGTTTCCGTTTAGGGACGGACTCGAGGTGAAAATCCTCGGACTTAGAATGTCGCCATTCTTGGCTTGTTCGCGCAAGGTTAAATGGGCGGGATCCCCCAACATGCCCCTAATGGTGGTAATACCATTGGAGAGGTAAAGGAACAGGGTTTCTTCTATTCTTCTGGAATCCGTAGTGGGCGGCGGGATATGGGCATGCATTTCGGCAAGGCCCGGCATCAGGAATTTTCCCTTGCCATCAATCTTTTGGCGATATGAATCGGCATGATCGATACGGTCGGCAATCTTAACGATCTTGCCAGAATCGACAACTACTTGTCGATTTTCCAAAATGCTGCCCGAGCGCACGTCCACAATGGATACATTTGAAATCAATTGGGCCGTGGCACTGATGTTTTCCTTTGGCTGGGCGCAGGAGAGAACAGCCAAAAACCCAAGTACTGAAGTGATTTTTTTCATGACGAATATTATTAATGGCCCGGCACCGCTCCCATTTTTTGTCCGAAACCGCGTTGAACTAAGAAAAATAACAAATTTTTACCGATTCACCAGTCTACGCAAACCAATAAAAATAATGATAAAGAAAGAGTAACCGATAAAGAAGGGGATGATAAACTGCTTTAGGTCGAAGGCCAGCATCACTCCGATGATCAACAACTGAAAACCAAGGCCGAAGGTGGAGACCACCGTCATCAACCAATTGGGCATTTTTTTACCTTCCACCGCTTTGCTGTCCATTTGGTGAATGATTTTGTCAAAGGTCCCATAGCAGAAACTATACACCGCAAAAAGGAAATTCACGACACTTTGATTCTCTCCTTTCATGGCTTTTGGCGAACTGCTTTCAAAAATCCTGCTGGTGGTATCCCCATTAAATTTTTTGCGCAGGATCAGGTAATAATAATTATAGAGCGTACCCTGCAATTGTAACCCAAGAAAGGCCATTAGGGTATGCCCGATAGACCCGTCGGTAACATGCCATATCGCAATCAATATGAGCAGGTTCAGGATGATATCGGCAACCGAATCAAGATACCTGCCGGTATAGGAGGGTGTTTTTTTGATTCGGGCCAGTTCCCCATCGGCTGCATCCAATATCGATTTAAGGATCAAGAAAAACGCAGTGGCCCAGTAATACTGATACAAAATGCATATGACGGCGATCAATCCCGCTATCACGAAGGAAAGCGTGATATGGATAGGGGTTGCAGCGGTATTTTTTAAGGATTGGGCTATCGCTTTCCCAAGCGGCCTGCCATAATCGGACAGGTCTAGAAACTGATATTCTTTAGGTAATTTTGACATGGTTTCAAACTGCTCCGGCAATTGGGATACTAAGAACGAGGACACGATTGCTTAGTTGGGGAAACAAAAACTTTGCACAAAGATAGGGCTTAATTTATTATTGCTTTTTAATGGCGGTACGCTTGGATCGGCAACCCATCCGTGCGATCAAATAAGTTCGTTCCCATACTCTGGCAACCTTTCTTATTCATCGTTTTCGATGTACCCGAGTTCTTTTGTCTTGACATAAAACATAAATAAACTGGCTTGTGTGCAGGGTTATTTCAAATGAAATCACGATTCGAACCATCCTTTTTGACGTGGTTTTCTTCAAGAAGATTTTAAAGAACAAAGTGATTTCCTAACTTTTAAGACCAAAAAAGTACATTATGGCCATTGAAGCGCAAAAATGTTTTGGGTTATCCTTACAT
>JBATHI010000369.1:0-1528 GCA_049666645.1 Flavobacteriaceae bacterium
TTCCAGTACCGACTATGTGGGGCACAAATATGGGGTGAACTCGAAAGAGGTACAGGATACCTATTTAAGACTGGATCTTGATCTGGAAAGGCTCTTGAACCAATTGGACAGAACCGTGGGCGAAGGGGAATACACCCTCTTCTTGACCGCTGATCACGGTGCCATAGATGTGCCAGCCTATTTAAAGGATCAGAAAATTCCGGCCGCATATATGGATTGGTCCAAGGTCAATCGTGAATTTAGCCAGTTTCTCCAATTTACCTATGGAAACACCGACATCATCAAAAACTTCTCCAATTACCAATTCTTCCTGGACCACCAGGTCTTAAAAAGCCTAGATCTGGATTTGAGACAGGTACAGGAAACCCTCGCCAAGGAGTTGTTGGGCTATGAAGGGATCGATCAGACCTATACGGCCTATCAAATGTGGCAGACCCAATACACCGAAGGCCTTGCATCAGTGCTTCAAAATGGATATAACCAGAAACGCTCCGGGGACATTCTTGTGGTTTTGGCACCGGGTACGATCACGTATTCAAACACGGGCTCGACTCATGGTTCGCCGCAAATTTATGATACCCACGTCCCCCTAATATTCTATGGCAGCGGCATCAAGCAGGGCAGTACTTCCAAGCGGACCGAAATTCCGGACATTGCACCCACCCTCGCCAGTTTAATGGGAATCGCCTTTCCCAATGGCTCTACGGGAACCCCTATTGTTGACATTTTGGACGAAGCAGGAGAATGAACGAACGGCCCATAGGTATTTTCGATTCCGGCGTCGGAGGCACCTCCATTTGGAAGGAAATCCACAAATTGCTGCCTCATGAAAATACCATCTACCTGGCCGATAGCAAGAATGCGCCTTATGGCGAAAGATCGGGTGAGGAAATCCTGAAGCTCAGCGTAAAAAATACGGAATATCTATTGGGCAAGGGCTGCAAGTTGATCGTGGTCGCCTGCAATACGGCAACCACCAACGCCATTGACGCCTTGCGAAAAATGTATGGCATACCTTTCATCGGTATCGAGCCCGCGATAAAACCGGCCGCCTTGAAATCCCAATCGAAAGTAGTCGGAATCCTCGCCACGAAAGGGACCCTCAGCAGCAAACTATTTCATAGCACCGCCGAAAACCATGCTTTCGGTATCCGTATCATTGAACAGGAAGGAACGGGACTTGTGCCATTGATCGAAGCCGGCAAGATCAATACCGGGGAAACCGAACAATTGTTGATCAAATACCTAAAACCGATGCTCGAGGGTGGAATCGATCATTTGGTTTTGGGCTGTACCCACTATCCCTACCTGATACCCATGTTGAAGAGATTGCTTCCACTACACGTTACCATTATAGATTCCGGGGAAGCCGTGGCAAGGCAGACCAAATATGTATTGGAAAAAAATGACATGCTGAACCCTTCACCAAAAATCGGGAAATCCATTTTCCATACCAATTCGGAGGTCGACAGCTTGAGTCTTTTTCTTGAGGACGTCAAAAATACTGTTGCGGTTTCGTATTTGGACT
>JBATHI010000370.1:0-19551 GCA_049666645.1 Flavobacteriaceae bacterium
CCGAACTCTATGAATCGATCAATAAATTTTATCATTTTGTACTGAATTACCCCCCCGAAGTCTTTGTTAAAAATGGTTTGCACGATTTTACGGTAAATGTTGCGGAGATGTCTTCCGTCTTGAGGGGCAAAATCCGCGGGACCTTGTTGCACGATGAAATTTATGCGATCATTATGATGGGCATTAATATGGAAAGGGCCACCCAGGTCATCAGGATCATCAATGCAAAATATAACGATGCTTTAAAGGCCCAGGGGAGTTATGGGGATAAGTTTGGGAACAGTTTTGAATGGACCACCCTTTTGAAATGTGCCGAGTCCTATGATATGATGCGCAGGTATTACAAAAAAAAGCCCACCAGTATATCGACCTTGGAGTTCTTGATTCTTAACCCCAATTGTCCCCGATCGATCATGAACAGTCTTAATCAGGTTTATGACCATATTCAAGTATTGGACCCCAACAAACGTTACAATAAAAATTCCACCGCATTCTTGGTAGGCAAGGTAAGGGCGGAGTATCAATACAAATTTATTGAAGAAATTGAAGGGGATATCCAAAACTTCATCGAAAATATCCTTAACAGTTTATCCGAGATCAGCCAAAAAATGGAAAAGGAATTTTTTGACTATTAGAGTTAAGGCAATAGCGTATCTTAGCATATTATGTCTTTAGAATATTCTATTATCTATAAGGCCGACAACATTTATGAACATTGGGTTCATAAGGCCGATTGGCAATTCTTGATCATCCCGGAAACCAATGCATCACAGGAATTTGTAAGTATTGAATTCAACAATTCGATCCATGCCGTCAATCATTTTTCCATCAATGGGTACGGTTTCCCGACCATAAGGATACACCCTAAAAAGCAGTTCAAGGAAATATCATTCAAAGCCGCCTTCAAACTGATCAAGAAGGAGGTGAACCCTTTCGATTTCGAACCACATGAAGATCTCATGGAAGCCTACAGGAAGATAGGGGAACTCGATTTTAGGGTTGATTTTGAATCGTTTTTGGCCCCAACGCCCTATACCACGATTCCTCAAAAATACCATGACATCTATCTTTTTGATGTGACAAAATCAATTTTTGAAAACCTTCAAGAATTGAACCATTGGACTTATTTAAAGATATATTTTAAAACAGGGGTAACCGATGTGAACACCACCGTTGATGAGATTTTGGAGAAGCGTCACGGAGTCTGTCAGGATTTCGCACATCTGTTCTGTGCCATCGCCCGACTTAACGGAATTCCCTCAAGATACGTTTCCGGCTATCTTCATCAAGGCAATGGCTATTTCGGGGATTCTCAAATGCATGCCTGGGTAGAATCGTATGTTCCTTTTGTGGGCTGGGTAGGCTTTGATCCGACCAATGATATCCTGGTCGGCTCCAATCACATCAAAGTGAGCCATGGCAAGGACTATAAAGATTGTTCCCCGCTTAGGGGCGTAGTGCTCTCGAAGGGCACCAACGAAACCCGGCATACGGTTCAGGTCTCGAGCCAGCAACAGCAATAATCTTTTCCCAAAGCATCCCCAAAACTATAAAAGAATGCTATTTTTACGCAAAATAGAATATACTATATGGTGACAACAGATCGATCGAAAGGACTTATTGAGCGTCTTGGTGCGTTAAGGAGGTATCTTTGACATAGATGCCAAGTTGATCGAAATAGAAAACGAACAGGAAAAAACCCTGGATCCAGGCTTCTGGGACAATCCACAGGAGGCGCAGGAACAGATGCGTTTTATCCAATCGAAAAAAAAGTGGGTAGATCAATACGAGGAAGCCAAAACTTTGGTGGGCGACCTTGAGGTTTTGATGGAATTCAGCAAAGAAGGCGAAGTTTCCGATGAAGAGGTTATGGCACAATATGAACGTGCTGAAACGGCCATTGAAAATCTCGAATTCCAAAACATGCTTTCCGAAGAAGGTGACGAACTCTCGGCCGTGATACAGATAACCGCTGGTGCCGGAGGCACGGAAAGCTGTGATTGGGCATCCATGCTGATGCGCATGTACCTGATGTGGAGCGAGAAAAATGGTTTTTCGGTCAAAGAATTGAACTATCAAGAAGGCGATGTGGCCGGAATAAAGACCGTAACCCTCGAAATCGATGGCGAATATGCCTTTGGTTGGTTGAAGGGCGAAAACGGGGTACATCGTTTGGTACGCATTTCTCCCTTCGACAGCAATGCGAAAAGGCATACTTCATTCGCATCGGTTTATGTTTATCCATTGGTGGATGACAGCATAGAAATTGACGTTAATCCAGCAGACATAGAAATTACCACGGCGCGTTCAAGCGGGGCTGGCGGCCAAAATGTCAACAAAGTGGAAACCAAGGTACAATTGTACCACAAACCTACGGGCATCCAAATTTCATGTTCCGATTCAAGAAGCCAGCACGACAATCGGGCTACGGCCCTAAAAATGCTCAAATCGCAATTATATGAAATCGAACTCCGCAAGAAAATGGAAGCTCGAAAGGAGATTGAATCCTCGAAAATGAAGATCGAATGGGGATCGCAAATCCGCAATTACACCATGCAGCCCTATAAGTTGATAAAAGACGTGCGAACCGGGGAAGAAACCAGTAATGTGGAAGCCGTAATGGACGGAGACATCAATAACTTTCTAAAAGCCTATTTGATGATGACAGGTCAAAAATCGGAGGAAAACCAGTAGTTTAGAACCTGAGAACGACAAAGCCAGAACATTTATTCGTTTCAAGAAGAGATCATAAACACCAACCTACAAGCCCGATTTTTATCGATTACCAAATCAGTATGGGCCACACCCACTATCAAGCTTTTTCAATGATCAAGATATTCCATAATCCACGCTGTCAGAAATCAAGGAACGCCCTAAACCTGATATCCCGGTCAGGGGAAGCCATTCAAGTGGTCAATTTTCTTAAAGACATTCCCACAAAAGCAGAATTGCTTCAAATTATAGAACGATTGGGCATTGCCCCTGAAGCCCTTGTCCGCAAAAACGAGGCCCTCTGGAAAGAGAGGTATGGAAACCTTAAATTTTCGGGCGATGATATCATCGACCTTTTGCTCGAACATCCAAAATTGATCGAACGTCCCATTTTAATCAAGGGAAATAGGGCAATTATTGGACGGTCTGAAGATAAAATTCAAGAATTTATGAAAACTTTATGAGTTCATCAAAACCATTTCCGATGGCATCGACGCCATCCATAACCCCCATCAACAGGGGTCTATTTAAATATTTTGTGCATTCCCGATTTATTTTGTTTAGTTTTTATTTGATTTTAACAAACAATTAACCTGGCGCGTTTAAACCTTAGTCTAATATTGAAGTCTTACACCATGAAAACAATTTTTAATTTGAATCTCAACCCCCTTTTAACCCTTTTGTTCCTTCTTCTAATGGCTGCGCCAGTTGCGAGTGCCCAGTATGGTTACGGCAATAATGGATATGGTTCGAGCAGTGGTTATGGATATGGTTACGGCCGACAGCGCAGTGCCATACCCCAAACACAGGAAACCCAACAGGCGCCCGAACCGAAGACCGCAGAAGAATTGGTAGACGGTGAGATGCCCGCAATCAAGGAAGCCTTGGAATTGAATGATTTTGAATCTGCCGTATTGAGTTCCGTATTGAAAAAATATGTTCAACAACGTATTGAAATGCAGATCTTAAAATTGAGCCCTGACAAAATGCGTGAGGGTATGGAAAAGATTACGATCATGCAGGATGAGGAGCTGAAAGCCGGACTCCCCATAGAGAAATATGAAGCTTTTGTGGAACTTCAAAAAAATGGCCTGCAAAAAACCCAAAAGGAAAAGAAAAAACGAAAAAAGAAGAAATCAAAATAATAACATGAAAAAACTGTTCCCGCTTGCCCTACTCCTCTTCACCCTATCAAACTTCGCTCAAGGTCCTCAAGGGCAAACACCGATAAAAATTACGGGAACAGTATTGGACAATGATACGGGAGAGCCTTTGGAGTATGCTACCTTGGTACTGCAGAGTGTGGCAAATCCGGATAAAATCACGGGTGGCATCTCAGACGCCAATGGAAAGTTGGAGGTGGAGGCCGCCCCCGGAAATTATAATGTAAGTATAGAATACATCTCCTATAAGTCTGTCAAATTCAGCAATCGCGACTTCACAAGCCCAACCAATTTGGGCACCATCAAATTGAGTTTGGACGTGGCCCAATTGGAAGGTGTGGAAGTAGTCGGAGAACGTACCACCGTGGAAGTCCGTTTGGATAAAAAAGTTTACAATGTAGGGAAAGACCTTACCAACAGCGGGGCCAACATCAGTGATGCGCTAAACAACATACCATCGGTTACCGTCGACGTGGATGGGGTCATCAGCTTGCGTGGAAACGACAACGTAAGAATACTGATCAACGGAAGGCCCTCCGCTTTGGCGGGTTTTGGCTCTACCGATGCATTAAGGCAGTTACCGGCCGATGCCATTGAAAAAGTGGAAGTCATCACCAGTCCCTCTGCCCGCTACGACGCCGAGGGAACAGCTGGAATCTTGAACATCGTACTGAGACAAGAAAAGACACTGGGCTTCAACGGATCGATCAATACCAGTGTGGGATTTCCCATTGCCAGTCAGATCACATCGAATGTTAATCTTCGATCCGATAAGTTCAATATCTTCAATACCCTGGGGTACACCTTTCGGGAACCTCCCGGAAATGGCTTTTTCGACAATAGATATTTTGCCGGGGCCTTCGACCGAATCATAGAAGAAAGGGATATTCAACGAAGGGACAAAGGCTTTAATGTCAATCTTGGCATGGAATATTTTCTGACCAAAAAATCTTCCCTTACCGGTAGTGTTTTCGGTCGCTTCTCCGACGAACGGGACGTAACGGCCAACAACAGTGAGCGCTACGTTTTAGGGGAGGTAGACAGTAGGACTTTCCGCAGGGAACAGGAAAACGAAGATGACAATAACTATCAGGTATCCTTAAATTATACCAACAACTTCAATGACGAAGGCCATAAACTGACCACAGATTTTCAATATTCCTATGGGCGTGAAGAGGTGCCTACCACCATTGTGGAGAACAATATCTTTCCAGACAAAAGACTCCTTGCAAGTGAACGGGTTTTTGAAAATCAAGTACAGAATGAATATTTGATACAGGCCGATTATGTTTTGCCCATTGGGGATTCACAGTTTGAAGCCGGATTCCGGGGCGATTATGAAGAGACCATTACCGATTTTAAATTGGATACTTTGAATCAGAACACTGGCCAATTCGAAATCAACCAAAACCTGACCAATACCTTCGCCTACGATGAAAACGTCACTGCCGTTTATACCCAGTACGGCAACAAATTCGGGGATTTTTCTTTCTTATTGGGGCTCCGGTTGGAAAATACCCAATTGAAAGGAGCTGTCACCTCCGAATTCGATGCTGCTGCCCTGCAGGAATTATTGGGCGAAGAAGTGGCATTGAATTTTGATAAAAATTATCTGGGCCTTTTCCCCACCCTGAACCTTATCTATGAACTCAATGAAAAAGAGAACATTTCCTTGGGATACAACAGAAGAATAAACAGGCCCCGCGGGTTCTTTATCAATCCGTTTCCCTCCAGATCCAGTAGAACCAATGTTTTTCAGGGCAATCCAAATCTAAACCCAGCCTTTGCCAACGCCTTTGACCTGGGGTATCTAAAAAGGTGGGATAAATTAACGCTTACCACTTCCGTGTACTATCAAAAAGAGACCGATTCCTTTGAAAGGGTACAGGAGGAAACAGGAGAAGTAACTGCCGACGGCATCCGGATCATCAGATCCATACCGATCAATTTATCCGACAATGAGCGTATCGGTGCCGAAGCGGCCGTACTCTACAACCCAAAAAAATGGTTACGTCTCAACGGCAGTTTCAACTTTTTTCAGTTCAATAGCTCTGGAATTTTCAATGGGGTCGATTTCGGAGCAAAAAATGTAAGTTGGTTCTCTCGATTCAGCTCCAAGGTTTCCCTTCCAGCTAAGGTAGACTGGCAGACGAATGCGTTTTATCGCGGCCCATCCCAAAATGCACAAACCGAGAATAAAGGCATCTTTTCATTGGATCTGGCCTTCAGCAAGGATATCTTTGGTGATAAGGCCACTGTATCGCTCAATGTGAGCGACCTGTTCAATTCAAGAAGAAGGCAGTCGTTGACCACAACACCGTTTTTTACCTCGGATAATGAATTTCAATGGCGGGAGAGACAATTTACAGCTTCGTTCATCTACCGGTTCAACCAGAAAAAGTCGGACCGCAACAATAACCGAAATCGCAATGGTGATGATGATGGTGAATTTGAGGGTGGAGGATCGTAGAAGGTCTTAAAAGAAAAGGAGCCAAATGGCTCCTTTTTTTATGCGTTTCGAGCGGCTCGCTTGGCCGCACGTTTTTGTTTGTACATTTCCATCAAATTACCGAACAACCAATATGGTACGACAAAGGTCAACAAAAATATCATGAGCCAAAAACCTATGGTCAAGATGGTCAAAAAGGCAAGAAATCCCAAATACTGATCGAATTCAAACATTTTTTATTATTTGATTCCACAAATATACTTTGAAAATGGCAAATCAGACAAATCTATCCCCAAAAAAAACCATTGGATACAATTATAAGACAGGGTGGTTCCTAAATAATCCTTCAAACCCTTACCTTTGTTTACCTATAAAATTGAACGATCATGAACTTTAGAATTGAAAAAGACACAATGGGAACCGTTGAGGTCCCGGCCGATAAATATTGGGGCGCCCAAACAGAGCGTTCCAGAAACAACTTTAAGATCGGTCCATCGGCATCAATGCCCTTGGATATTATATACGGTTTCGCCTATCTCAAAAAAGCGGCAGCCTATACCAATTGCGATTTGGGCGTGCTCACAAAAGAAAAAAGGGATCTGATCGCCAAGGTATGCGACGAAATACTGGCTGGTAAATTCGATGACCAATTTCCTTTGGTCATATGGCAAACCGGTTCGGGCACACAAAGCAATATGAACGTTAACGAAGTGATCGCCAATCGGGCCCACGAAATTGCCGGAAAAAAGATAGGAGAAGGCGAAAAAACGATACAGCCCAACGATGACGTTAACAAATCACAATCTTCTAACGATACCTTTCCCACGGGAATGCATATCGCGGCCTATAAAAAGATAGTGGATACCACGATCCCCGGAGTGACCCAATTGAGGAATACCCTTCACAAAAAATCGCAGGAATTCGCCAAAGTGGTCAAAATAGGCCGTACCCACCTGATGGATGCCACTCCCCTGACCCTGGGGCAAGAGTTTTCAGGCTATGTGGCCCAACTGGACCACGGACTAAAGGCCTTGAACAATACCCTTGACCATTTGAGCGAAATGGCTTTGGGGGGCACTGCTGTGGGGACCGGACTCAATACCCCCAAAGGGTACGACGTACTGGTGGCAAAATATATGGCATCGTTCACGGGACTGCCTTTAAAGACCGCCAAGAACAAATTCGAGGCACTTGCTTCCCACGATGCCATAGTGGAAAGCCACGGAGCACTAAAACAATTGGCCGTATCGCTCAACAAAATAGCCAATGATATCCGCATGATGGCTTCCGGTCCGCGTTCGGGCATCGGTGAAATCATTATCCCTGCCAATGAGCCGGGCAGCTCCATTATGCCTGGAAAGGTCAATCCCACCCAGTGTGAGGCCTTGACCATGGTATGCGCACAGGTCATGGGCAATGATGTGGCCGTCACGATCGGTGGTACCCAGGGCCACTACGAATTAAATGTATTCAAGCCGATGATGGCTGCCAATATATTGCAATCGGCACAACTGTTGGGCGATGCCTGCGTGAGTTTTGACATCAATTGTGCGGTGGGCATCGAACCCAATTATGGGGTCATCAAACAACTGCTCAACAACTCCCTGATGTTGGTCACCGCGTTAAATACCAAAATCGGGTATTATAAGGCTGCGGAGATTGCCAATACGGCCCATAAAAATGGAACCACCTTAAAAGAGGAAGCCATCAATCTGGGCTATGTGACCGCGGAAGACTATGATGATTGGGTAAAGCCGGAGGAAATGGTAGGCTCCTTGCTTTGATTTGATATTGGAAAGAGACATAAATAAAAAAGGGGCCATCGAAAACGATGGCCCCTTTTAAGTTTAATGGACAGTGTTTATTTCAAGGTGAACTTAGAAGTACCCAATAACTTTAATTTGTCATCGTATACATTCACCATATAATTTCCTTTTTGAAACTCTCCAGCGGGTTTGTTGATATAATCACAAACATCCAAAGAACGGTTTTCATAATAGAAGTTAGTGCCTTTACTGTAGGTTACCGAAGCACCGGAATCGGTTGATTTCGAATAACTTTCTCCCAACACATTTCCTTGGGGATCTAGCACTTCCATATAAAATTCCCTGTCACCGGCCTGGGCGATAACGTTATCGGCCACGGTAAAACAGATCTTGAATTTATCGGTTGCTTTAGCCCTTTGGGTTGAAACCATTTTACCGGTCCCTCTTTCCCTCACCGCATCAACGGTAAACCTGGAAAGGTTCAAGGCAGATCCCTTTTCAACCACATCGGCCAATTGGGTGTTCTGTACCACCAAAGAATCATTAAAAACGGTTTGCTTTGTCAACTCGGTGAAAGTACTGTCGCGTTGCATGGTGATCATCGTATTCGACCTGGTCAATGAATCGACCCTTTTTAGCAATTGCTCTCTTTCTTGAGTCAAGACCGCAACTTGTCTCCTGTATCTTGAAAGTGTTGAAATATCAGCTTTCATTGTTTTTACAGAATCGATGTATTTTGCGATGTTATCACGAGCCGTTACCAATTCTTCGTTTGTGGCATTGCTCTCCAAAATAGCCTTGTCATATTCAGACTTCAAGCTATTGAGGTCTTCCATCACCAACTCCTTCTCTTGGGTAAGGGCCATGGTGGTCTTCTTTTTGTCTTGGTAAAGGCTTACGGTGTAAATGATGGTTCCCAATAGTACCACCCCTAGCAAACCGGCCAAAACTTTTAATCCGTTGTTGTTCTTTGTTTCAGTCATAGTGTAAAAAATTAATTGCTTTTTAAATAATGTGATTGTTTGTATCCCTCTATATACGGTAAGGTTCTCCTTTTAGATTTTTTAGATCAAAATAATTCGCTCGGGCAATCCTTGGAAATGCAAAAATCTTAACTTTAATCGCCTTTAACATTTCCATTACCCGATCATGTCGCTAAAAATCATTCCATTCGCACCTCAGCATGCAGCGCGCTTTAGGGACCTCAACCTTGAGTGGGTTCAACGCTATTTTTATGTGGAACCCATGGACAAAACCCTGCTCGAAAATTGTAAGGCAGCTATCCTCGATAAGGGCGGTTATATCTTTATGGCAGAGCTTGAAGATGACATTGTGGGCTGTTTTTCTTTTATCAAAATAAGAGAGGAGGAATATGAATTGGGAAAAATGGCCGTGGAGCCACAATTTCAAGGCCACAAAATCGGTCAGGCCTTAATGCAATTTGCCATCGATTTCGCCCATAAGAACAATTGGAAAAAAATCAGCCTATATTCCAATACCAAATTGAACAGTGCCATTTATATATATCGTAAATATGGATTTAAGGAAGTGCCCCTTGAAAAGAATTTGCCCTATGCAAGAAGTAATATTAAAATGGAATTGGTTTTGACATCATAAATCATGAATAGAACCTTAACTTTGATAAAAAAATTATGAAAAATCTAAAAATTGCCTTAGTTGCCTGTTCTTGCCTTGTCATGGCCTGCAAAGATTCCGATAAAAAGAAGGAAGGGCTACCTATGGATGAAGCCCAAGTTTCAGCATCAATAGCGCCGCCAGCTTCCGAAGTATCCTCGACCCCTGTAAAAATTATCCCCATAGAACATGCTTCGGCCGTACTTGAATGGGGCGGGGTAACCGTATATATCGATCCTGTTGGCGGTGCAGCCGCCTTTGCCGGACAAAAACATCCCGACCTCATTTTGATCACCGATATTCACGGCGACCATTTTAGTCTTGAAACCCTTCAGCAACTGAATACCTCCAATGCAAAAATAATGATGCCGCAAGCTGTGGCCGACCTGATGCCGGAAGCGTTTGCCCCTGATATAGATGTGCTGAACAATGGGGATGGTAAGGAACGAAATGGAATCAACGTTGAGGCCATACCCATGTACAATTTGCGGGAGGAAGCCAAGGACTTCCACACCAAGGGCCGTGGAAATGGTTACGTTTTGAGCATAAACGGGGAACGTATCTATTTTTCAGGGGATACGGAAGACATTCCAGAAATGCGATCCTTAAAGAATATAGACAAAGCCTTTATCTGTATGAACCTTCCATACACCATGACCGAGGAAAGTGCTGCCGCTGCCGTTTTGGAATTTAAACCAAAGCAGGTCTACCCTTATCATTATCGTGGACGACCCGATGTAAGCGATGTCACGAAATTCAAAACCTTGGTCAATGCCGGTGACCCTAAAATCGAAGTGGTGCAATTGGACTGGTATCCCAAAGAAAATTATTAGGGGAATTTGTAACAAATCCCGTGAATCAAAGTCCAATAATATAACAAGAAATCATTAACCCAAATGGAAATTTAAATGAAAATAAGCACATACGGTCTGGCTTTCTTATTAGGGGCCACCTGCTTGATGGGGTGTAACCAAGGTGAACTGAAAAAAGAGACGGCAGCACAGTTCAAGGTTCCCGTGGAGTATTATAAGTTGGACAACGGTTTAAAAGTAATTCTATCCCAAGACAAGACTTCCCCCACCACAATTGTGGCGGTTTATTATAATATCGGCTTTCGCATAGAGCCGAAAAATAGGACAGGATTCGCACATTTGTTTGAACACATGATGTTCCAGGGATCCAAGAATTTGGGGAAAATGGAATTCGTGAAATTGGTACAGGAAAATGGTGGTATCCTAAATGGATCTACCCGATTCGACTTCACCAATTATTTTGAAATCGTACCCTCCCATAAATTGGAAACCATGCTTTGGGCTGAAGCGGATCGCATGCGGGGCTTGGATATATCCCAAGAAAATCTGACAAACCAACAGGGGGTGGTCAAAAATGAAGTCAAAGTTAACGTGCTCAACCAGCCATATGGGGGCTTTCCCTGGCTGGATATGCCCCAATACGCCAACACCAATTGGAACAACGCCCATAATTTTTATGGGGACTTAAAGGATCTGGACTCCGCCAATCTAGAAGATGTCGACAGTTTTTTCAAAACTTTCTACGCGCCCAACAATGCCGCCCTTTCAGTAGTGGGCGATTTTGAGTTGGAGGAGACCAAGGCTTGGATCCAAAAATATTTTGGGGATATTCCTGCAGCGGTACTTCCTCCGCATCCCGATATTTCAGAACCCAGACAAACTGAGGAAAAATCATTTATAAAGAACGATTCTTTGGCCAATAAGCCCGCGATTGCAGTGGCCTACCACATGCCAGAAAGAAATACGCCCGAATATTATGCCATGGGGCTTTTAGACCAGATCTTGTTACAGGGCGATAACAGTATGCTTGCTCAAAAATTGGAGAAAGAAAAAGGGTATACTTCCAATGTCAGTGGTGGAATCAATTATCTGGGCAACATGTTCAATTACAAGGGCCCTATGCTCTGGATGTATGATTTAACCTACGACAAGGAGACCTCGCGGGAGGAAATTTTAAATGCGATAGCCGATGTAACGAACGATTTAAAAGGGAAGGTTTCCCAAGACATGATCGATAAGGCTATGGTTAAAATTCGATCCCAATTGTACGATGATATCGGTGGCACATTTGGTTTGGGCAGGGCCGATCTGCTGTGCAGTTTTGCCTTATTCGATGACCGGCCGGAACGGATCAATGAACTGGAAGACGAATTCATTAAAATTACCCCAGAAATTATGAATAAAACCATAGATGGCTACTTGGTGGATACAAATAGAACCATCCTCACCGTTAATCCCCTCCTTGCCACCAACGACAAAGCCCTATAACTATGAAAAAACTGTTCACATTTCTCACATTAATCATCGTTACCAACCTAGGGATCCTGGCCCAGGAGAAGGAACAACCCCCAATGGGCGGCACCCCCAAAGATTTCTCGCTACCGAACAAAGAGGTTGTTGACTATGACAATGGCGTAAAATTGGTATTGGTTCCCTATGGATCTATTCCGAAAGCCAACATACGTTTCAGTATTAAGAGCGGCAATATCGACGAGGCCGAAAATCAGGTTTGGTTATCCGATCTTATGGCCGATTTAATGGAAGAAGGGAGCACCACCAAAAGTGCCAAACAAATCGCCGATGAAATGGCTGAAATGGGCGGTAATCTCAATATCTCGGTCGGACCCCATACTGCTTCCCTAAGCAGCTCGGTACTTTATGAATTTGCCCCAAATGCCATTCACCTCATGGCCGATGTACTGATGAATCCCCAGTGGCCGGAATCGGAATTGAACCGACTTAAAAACGATATGAAAAGAAACTTGTCGGTTGATTTATCCACCCCGCAATCACAAGCCAACAGGGATTTTTTCGCTTCCCTTTACCCAGACCACCCCTATGGCCGGGTATATCCTACTGAGGAATTGATCGATTCGTATACGGTAAGCGATATTAAAAAGTTTTACGAAACTTATTTTGGCGGCTTGAGGACGACCATCTATGTAGCCGGCAACTTCGATGCCGAAGCCGTAAAAGAAGCGGTTGTAGCGACGCTATCGCAATGGCGTAAGGGAATTGAGGCAAAATACCTGGTTGCCCAGCCAGTCACCAATGGGGCCGTAAAAATAATCGATCGCCCTGGTGCCCCACAGTCTACCCTATATTACGGATTGCCGGTAATGGGGCCTACAAGTGAAGATTACATTGCCTTGGACATTACAAATTCCCTTTTGGGAGGCTCCTTTGCATCGCGAATCACTAGCAATATCCGCGAAGATAAAGGCTATACCTATTCTCCCTTTAGCGACATAAGGGCAAATTACAAATCGGGCATTTGGTATGAAATGGCCGATGTTACCACCGAGCATACTGGTGCCGCGTTGGCCGAAATCAACAAGGAAATCAAAAAGTTGCAGAACGAACCTCCCGGTCAGGAGGAATTGGACGGTATCATCAATTACGAATCGGGGGTATTCATATTGCAGAACTCAACGCCCAATGGCATTATCGGACAGCTTATTTTCCTTGACACCCATGATCTTGACGAATCATTTTTAACCAATAAAGTTAAGAACATGCAGGCGGTATCTCCCCAGAAGGTACAGGAAATGACAAAAAAATATATCAGGCCCGAAAACATGACCCTTATTGTGGTGGGGGACAAGGCAAAAATAGAAAGTCAGCTCCAGGAAACGGTCCAAAAGCCTCTGAAACAATAACAGGCACAAAAAGTCCCGTCGAATACGGGAGTTTTTTTTGGGCAATCCTCAACGGATCAATTTTTTGTATTTTAATCGTTTGGGAATCATGTCGCCGCCCAAACGCTTCTTTTTATTTTCTTCATAATCGGAAAAAGATCCCTCAAAAAAATAAACCTGTGAATCACCTTCAAAGGAAAGGATATGGGTGCAAATCCTATCCAAGAACCAACGATCGTGGGATATGACTACGGCACATCCCGCAAAATTTTCCAATCCTTCTTCCAAGGCTCGAAGCGTATTGACATCAAGGTCATTGGTGGGCTCATCGAGAAGGAGCACGTTGCCCTCTTCCTTCAAGGTCATCGCCAAATGCAACCGATTGCGTTCACCACCCGATAGCATGTTCACTTTTTTGTTTTGTTCGCTGCCGGAAAAATTGAACCTGCTCAAGTAGGCCCTGGAGTTGACTTGCCGCCCGCCCATCATGATCAGCTCTTGTTCCGCACTAAAATTTTGCCAGATGGTCTTTTCAGGATCGATGTTCGAATGGCTCTGATCAACATAGGCAATTTTTACCGTCTCTCCAATTTCAAAAGTACCGCTTTCGGGCTGCTCCTCTCCCATGATCATTCTGAAAATGGTCGTCTTTCCTGCACCATTGGGCCCTATTACCCCTACGATTCCTGCCTGGGGCAATTTAAAGTTCAGATTTTCATATAATAACTTATCGCCATAGGCCTTACTCACCCTTTTGGCTTCGATCACATTCGTTCCCAACCTAGGACCGTTGGGAATATAGATCTCCAGTTTTTCATCCAGTTGTTTTTGGTCCTGGCTCAATAGTTTGTCATAATTGTTCAAACGCGCTTTTTGCTTCGTCTGTCTTCCCTTGGCGCCCTGTCTTACCCATTCGAGCTCCCTTTCCAAGGTTTTTTGACGTTTGGATGCCACCTTGCTTTCCTGTGCCAGGCGCTTCGCCTTTTGATCGAGCCAACTTGAATAATTGCCTTTCCAGGGGATGCCCTCCCCGCGGTCCAGTTCCAAGATCCATCCTGCAACATTGTCCAAGAAATAACGGTCGTGCGTCACGGCGATCACAGTCCCCTGATAATTGGCCAGGTGATGTTCCAGCCAATGAACCGACTCGGCATCCAAATGGTTGGTGGGCTCATCCAATAATAAAATCTGGGGTTGTTGCAGCAATAGGCGGCATAAGGCAACACGCCTGCGTTCCCCGCCCGACAATATCCCTATTTTTTTATCGGGTTCAGGGGTGCGCAAGGCATCCATCGCTATTTCCAATTTTGTATCCAATTCCCAGGCATTGGAAGCATCGATCTTATCTTGGAGTTCTGCCTGTTTGTCCATCAATTTCTGCATCTTATCCGGATTCTCATAAACTTCAGGCAAACCGAACATATCATTGATCTTGTTATATTCCTCCAAGATGGCCACGGTTTCTGCTACGCCTTCCTTTACCACTTCCAGTACCGTTTTGTTTTCATCCAATTGCGGTTCCTGTTCCAGATAGCCCACATGGTAACCTGGAGAAAAAACAACATCGCCCTGATAATTCTTGTCGACCCCGGCAATAATTCTCAGCAGGGTTGATTTGCCCGAGCCATTGAGGCCCAGAATTCCAATTTTTGCCCCATAGAAAAAGCTGAGGTAAATGTTTTTTAAGACGGGCGTATTGGCGTTTTTGTAGGTTTTGGTGACCCCCGTCATCGAAAAAATAACTTTCTTATCGTCGGACATAAATTATGTTGCTGGAATTCGATTGATTGAAGTCTTTGTTCTCCTCATGAAATAAGCTGACTTTAAGGGAGATGTAGCCTATACCCTTCCCTTCAAGGCATTGAACACCCATGATATGGCAAAAAACCCGATACCTACTGCTGCAAAGCCCCAACCGGCGACATCGTCATATCGAAAGGCACCAAGTGCAATTAGCCCACAGCCCACTACAATCATGATAAAGGTGGCCCAGGCGAGTACGGTATTTTTGTTCATTCCCATTTTTGAATCGATTTAGTTTCGGTTGGTCGTAATTCCAAATATCGTAAATTTTCCAAGAAATGTTGGCCACTGGCCAAAACTTTATTGTTCGAATGGGAAAACGATGCCCGCTTGGTTGCGCACCCTGTCCAACAGCTGCATCAGGTCGATACTCTGTTGATGGCCCCAGAGGGCACTTTGAAGCTTGCCATTTTGCAGGCATGCATGAACTTCGTCAATTTCATGGGCGTATCCCTTGCCGGTAGTGGGCAGTTCGTACCGCTCCTGCGTATCGGAGATTGCCAAGGTCAGCCCATGGGCTTCATGCCATCTTGGGTCAAGATAAATGGAGCCTTTACTCCCTGAAATTTCCGCTTTCATCTCAGAAGCACTCGTCAATCCGCTATACAGTATGGCCTGGGCTCCGGGATAATTGAATATCATGGAAGTCTGCACCTCGGCCCCAGTCTGATAGAAATTGGATACCGCACAAATTTCCTTCGGCATGCCCAAAATAAGATAGGCGAGAAAAATGGGATAGATTCCTATATCCAATACAGAACCCCCGGCCAAATCGGGGTTCAACAGCCTGCCCTCCTCATCTCGGTCGAGCGCATAAAAAGCGAAATCGGCATGCAGATACGCTACGGATCCGATTTTTCCTTCGTCGACAAGCTCCTTTGCTTTTTGAATGGCGGGATTGAACCGGCTCCACATCGCCTCCATTAGAAAAACTTTGTTTTTCTCGGCCGCTTCAATCATTTTCTTTACCTGGAATAAGTTGATGCCCAAGGGTTTTTCGCAAAGTACATGCTTGCCGTGCTCCATCGCTTTCACGGCCCATTCAAAATGGCCCGTATGCGGGGTGGCGATGTAAATCACATCTATTTGATCGGATCTTAGCATCTCCCTATAGCTGCCAAAGGCATGTTCCGCACCATATAGATCGGCAAACTCCTTGGCACGCTTTTTGTTTCTGGAGGCCACGGCCACCAACTTCCCACCTTCCACCAAACTAAGATCCTTGGCAAAACTATGTGCGATCTTTCCGGGAGCGAGAATACCCCAGCGTACGAATTCCTTCATCCCAAGCTACAATTTTCCCAAATGTAATCAATTTTACTACTTATCTTTATGCACAATACTGAAACCAAGCCCAAGATGGATATCAACTTCAATAAAAATGAAGACCACAATAAAATGCAGCTTTCCGATCTTCGAAACCGATATGGGAAGGTAAAACTCGGCGGTGGAAAATCGCGATTGGAAAAACAAAGGGCCGAGGGGAAAATGACCGCTAGGGAACGCATCGAATACCTTTTGGATGATGACCGGGATGCCATTGAAATAGGAGCCTTTGCAGGGGATGGAATGTATGAGGCCCAAGGTGGCTGCCCTTCGGGCGGTGTCATAGTTAAAATAGGTTATGTTAAGGATAAACTGTGCATCGTTGTGGCGAACGACGCTTCCGTGAAAGCCGGGGCCTGGTTTCCGATTACCGCTAAAAAGAATCTTAGGGCCCAGGAAATTTCGATGGAAAACAACCTGCCGATAATTTATCTTGTCGACAGCGCCGGAGTATACCTTCCCATGCAGGATGAAATATTTCCCGATAAAGAGCATTTTGGTCGAATATTCAGAAACAATGCCATCATGAGCAGCAAGGGAATTACACAGATAGCCGCTGTGATGGGCAGCTGTGTTGCCGGTGGGGCCTATTTGCCCGTCATGAGCGACGAGGCATTGATCGTTGACAAGACCGGCAGTATTTTCTTGGCGGGCAGTTATCTCGTCAAGGCCGCCATCGGAGAGCAGATCGACAATGAAACCTTAGGGGGCGCTACAACCCATTGCGAAATCAGTGGCGTAACCGATTATAAGGCCAAGGACGATAAAGATGCGCTGGACAAGATCAAAAATATTGTAGACAAAATCGGGGAATTTGACAAGGCAGGATTCAACCGCATCGAGGCCCAAAAACCCAAGCATGGTCCAGAGGACATTTTCGGCATCCTGCCAGCCTCGCGAACCGACCAATATGATATGTTGGAAATCATTGAACGATTGGTCGATCATTCCGATTTTGAGCAATATAAGGAACGCTTTGGCAAGACGATTCTTACAGGGTATGCGAGGATCGATGGATGGGCCGTGGGCATCGTGGCCAACCAACGCAAGGTGGTAAAGAACGCGAAGGGCGAAATGCAGTTCGGTGGGGTCATTTATTCCGATTCAGCGGATAAAGCAACCCGTTTCATTGCCAACTGCAATCAAAAAAAGATCCCTTTGGTATTTCTGCAAGATGTCACCGGTTTTATGGTAGGCAGCAAGAGTGAGCATGGAGGCATCATCAAGGACGGTGCAAAAATGGTCAATGCCGTTAGCAATTCAGTGGTTCCCAAATTCACCGTAGTGATTGGAAACAGTTATGGAGCGGGCAATTATGCGATGTGTGGAAAAGCCTACGACCCAAGGCTGATCGTGGCCTGGCCAAGCGCCGAACTGGCAGTGATGAGCGGTAATTCCGCGGCGAAAGTGCTGTTGCAAATCGAAAAAGCCTCCCTTAAAAAAAAGGGCGAGACGATTACCGATAAAAATGAAAAAGCGCTTTTCGATAAGATCAAACAACGTTATGATCACCAAATTTCCCCATTTTATGCCGCAGCGCGGCTATGGACCGACGCCGTGATCGACCCATTGGAAACACGCAAATGGATCTCGATGGGCATTGAAGCGGCAAACCATGCCCCGATCGAAAAGGCATTTAATATGGGCGTGCTACAGGTTTGAGTCAAGAAATGAACGTTACGGGTTAAGCACCGAAAAAAGCTCCCTGTTCACATTCAATTCGGAAAAATCGAAAACCTTGACCGTCCTTCGTTGTGAGGGCATCCCAAAGTCATAATACACGGTGGCCTTGAAAGTCGTGGGTTCAAAACTTTTGTTCCCCAAGTAATTCAAATTGATGCGCCAACGACCTGGAAGACTTCTATCGATCAAAAATTGCTCGCTGGAATACCCTTTGGTTTTCTCATCCAAGATACGGGCTTCGTTATCCTCCATGGTATGGCTCCAAATCAAATACTGGTTCTCCGGGTTCACGAACTGCAAATCGAACTCCGCTTCGCTGTTGTTCCATTCAATCAGTATCCTGATACCGGCGTAATCGCTGGGTCCCTCTTGCGAAGCCGCACCTCCGAGCGATGAAGCTTTCACCGTCATCAGGTTGTTGTATTCCGTTCTGATGATATCATCAATTCCATCGAGTATACCATTGACGGTATCCAGTCTCCTGGAGGTTTGATACCTGGCGTACAATCCCAAAGCCTTGGTATAATTCGCGGTTAGGGTATACATATTGGCCAAATCCCTATAAGACTGTGCATACCGTGGTCTCATTTTAAAAATATCGATATACAGTGCCAAGGCGTCTTCCAATCGATCGGACTCTTCAAAGGTATAGGCCAAAGCCTTCAATGCAACAGGATTGTCCGCATACTTGTTCCTCATCTCCTCCAAAATAGCCCGGTCTTGCCCTGACGTACTCCACTGCTGCTTAAAAAGGTCAGCCGATTCGAGATAAAAATATGGAGAACTTCCATGGATTATTCTTTGTTTCCCATAGATAGACTCGGCCTCCCCTAGAGTCTTGGCCGCAAGCATATCCTGGATATATTTTGGCGGTTCCCGTTTGGCGTACTTTTGAACAGTATTTTCATCAAAAACGTTATTGCGCAACTTGGCCTGATCATAAGCCTTGTTCGATCCCGGTTCACGCATGACATTAGATCCTTTGGTATTGATGACGATCATACCGCCCGCCGCAATGTTGCCGTACCTTGTAACTGCAGCCAGACCCGGTAGTACGGCGACCCTGTCGATGTTGTCGATAATAAGGAAATCGGGGGTAGAAGTGAACACATTGCCATCTACCTCGAATATGGCCGGTTTGGGATTGTTTGCTGAACCGCTTCCCCTTATAAAAAGTCCTCTCCCTGAAGGACCTCCACCGGTTTGGGAACTCCCATAGTCAACGATACGTGTGCCAGGAAGCTTAGTTTGGAGCGCAGAGAGGATATCGATTGCGGCCGGATTCAATTCCTTACCATCAATAATGTTGACGGAATATCCAGCATTTTCGGTGTCAAGATACCC
>JBATHI010000371.1:0-4448 GCA_049666645.1 Flavobacteriaceae bacterium
CCACAAATCCTTTGTCACGTGTTTTTTGCACCCAACCCGAAAGGGTCACTTTTTCATCGATGTGCTGTTCCCTTAACTCCCCGCAGGTATGGCTTCTATACATGTACTCTTGGTTTATGGCAGCAAATTTAATAAGTATCGCGTATTATGAACGATAAATATCCTCATTTTATGTGCTTGGAACATTAGCAAGGCCTAAATCGCATGCTGATCAGACTTGCTTCCTTTAGTGGCTTAAAAAAAATCCCGGCCCTGCTGGGGCCGGGATTATCTTATACCCTTAAAATATATCAGTCATCAAGCCGCTTCTTTTTCCTGAGGGTCCGCTTCCTTTGTGGTTGTCTTTCTGCCTCCCCTGATCCCGATCTTGATCCTGTAGGTGATGTTGAACAGCACCGGTACGATGACCAAAGTAAGGAACGTTGCAACGATCAAGCCGAAGATGACGGTCCATGCCAGTGGCCCCCAGAAAATCACATTGTCTCCTCCCACATAGATTTTCGGATCGAATTCCGTGAAAAGGGAGAAGAAATCGATGTTGAGTCCGATGGCCAGGGGAACCAATCCAAGAACCGTGGTAATGGCGGTAAGCAGCACCGGACGGAGCCTGGCCTTGCCCCCTTTGGTGAGTATTTCCGTGATCTCTTCCATGGTCAACAGGTCTTTGTCGTCCATATCCAGTTTCACTTTTTTACGGTCGATCAAAATTTGGGTATAGTCGAGCAATACCACCCCATTGTTCACCACGATCCCGGCCAGGGAAATGATGCCCATCATGGTCATCATGATCACGAACGACCAGCCCGTGAGCATCAATCCGCCAAAGACCCCAATAAAGCTCAAAAATATGGCAATCATGATGATCAAGGGTTTGGATACGCCTCCAAATTGGAAGATCAAAATCAGCATGATCAAGCCAAGTCCTGAAAAGAAGGCCCCAACCAAAAAGTTTTGCTGTTTATTCTGTTCCTCTATCTCTCCGGTGAAATCAATCTTGACGTTTTCCGGAAGGTTTTTGAACTCCTTCATTTCCTCCTGGATCTGCCCCACGATCTGGGCAGCATTGCCTCCCGCCTTGAGCCCGGAATATACCGTAACCACCCGCTTCGCGTTTCTGTGTTTTATCGCACTGAAACCAGAAGAATTCCGTTGGGTCGCCACCGCGGATATCGGGATTTCCTTGATCTGACCGGAAGCCTGGTCCCTGAAGATGATATTTTGGTTGAAAAGGGCATTTTTATCGAACCGGATATCTTCATTGAACCGCACATTGATATCATAATCCTCGCCATCGAGCTTATATACACCGGCTTTCTCCCCGAACAGGGATCGGCGCAGTTGTTGGCCCACGGTACCTACGGCGACGCCCAGTGCGCCTGCTTTTTCACGATCCACCACTACCTGCATGGAGGGTTTGCTCTTGTTGACATCTATTTTCAGTTCTTCGATACCGGCAATGTTTTTGGTATTGATAAAGTTTCTGATGTCTTCAGCAGTGCTGATCAGCTGATCATAGTCTTTCCCTTCCAATTCAATATTGATGGGATATCCTGCCGGGGGACCGTTCGCATCCTTTTCCACGGAAATGGCGACCCCTGGATAGATTCCGGTGAGTTCATCCTGTATTTCGCTGTGCAGGGCTTCGGTATTCCTGCCATTGCGATACTTGAACTCCCGCATGGAAACCGTCACCTTCCCGCGATGGGGCATTTCGGACGATGAACCGCCATCGGTCTGTGGGTTGCCGGCACCTTCTCCCACTTGGGAAACCGCGGATTCGACCAAATAATTGAAATCCCCATTTGTATATTTATCCCGATTGACCACCGCATAGACACGCCGCTCAATATCGTTGGTCAGCAAATTGGTTTTTTCAATGGAAGTCCCCTGTGGATACTCTATATATACATAGATTTCATTGGGAATGTTATCGGGGAAGAACTCGATTTTGGTCCTTCCCGAACCAATCGACATCCCAAAAAGCATAAAGGTGGCGATAAGGACCAAGAAAGTGATGCCAAAATACCAATATACATTACCCCCGCGCAGGGCATGTTGAATTCTGCGCTCGTACCAATCCTCAAAACGGGCCATGGTATTCTTCTGAAAGTTGAGCGCCCACTTTTTTAAGGCATATTTATAGACCCAGAACAAAATGGCCGTTAAAATCATCACTGAGCCCAAGCCCCGCATGGTTCCTCCAAAAATCAGTATGAACAATCCGAAACCCCCTAAGATCGCACTAAGCCGGTAGAGCTGCTTCTTGGTCAATTCCTTTTCCCCGATTTCCATGAATTGGGAGACCAGCATGGAGTTCATGAAAATGGCCACGAACAAAGACGAACCCAAGACTACCGAGAGGGTGATGGGGAAATAGATCATAAATTGCCCGAATATTCCGGGCCATAGGCCCAAGGGCACGAATGCCGCTACAGTGGTGAGGGTGGAGATAATGATGGGAAAAGCGATCTCACCTATGCCTTTTTTGCCGGCCTCGATGCGTGGCATCCCTTCGCTCATCAAGCGATAAACATTTTCAACGACCACGATACCGTTATCGACCAACATCCCGAGCCCCATGATCATCCCGAACAAGATCATCGTATTCAAGGTGTACCCCAATAGGTTGAGGATCATGAACGACATGAACATCGACATTGGAATGGCAAAGCCAACGAAAAGGGCATTACGGAAGCCCAAGAAGAACATCAGGACGGTGACCACCAAAATGATCCCGAAGATGATATTGTTCACAAGGTCTTCGACCTGGTTCAAGGTACGGCCCGAGGAATCGTTCGCAATGGAAATGTTGAGGTCTGCGGGAAAATATTTCGCCTGTTCCTCTTTAACCATTTCCCTGATTTTGGTCGTGGCTTCGATGGTGTTCTTTCCAGATCGTTTCTTCACGTCGAGCATGACCACGCTTTCGCCAAATTCACGGGCGTAGGTTGTTTTTTCCTCTTCATCAAAGGTAACCTCGGCAATATCTTTAAGATATACGGTACCGTTTTCAGATTTTACAACGAAATCGTTCAACTCCTCCGGTTTCTCGATTTCACCCAAAACGCGAATGGTGCGCCTTTGTTCATCGGTCTTTATGTTTCCGGCCGACATCGTCATGTTGCCGTTGCTAATGGCCCCGATCACATCTTGAAAACTCACTTTGGCCGCCATCATTTTATAGATGTCGACCGCGACTTCCACCTCCTTATCTTGGGCACCACGAATATTCACCTCTTTGATTTCGGGGAGGTTTTCTATCTCGTCTTGCATATATTCGGCAAATTCCTTTAATCGCTCCACCGGATAGTCGCCCGTAAAATTGATGTTCATGATCGGAAACGATTCCGCCAAGTTCAAATCGAAGATGTTCGGTTCCACTTTGGCGTTGTTGAAAGTCGGCCAATCCTCACTGGCCTTTTCAACATCTACCTCATCTTTTACATTTTGTTTGGCCTGTTCCACGGAAATATCTTCATCGAACTCTACCGTTATGATCGAATAATCTTCCTGGGAGGTGGAGGTGACTTCCACCACATTGCTCACATTTGTAAGGCGGTCTTCCAAAGGATCTGTGATCAAACGCTCCACATCTTCCGCCGTGTTGCCCGGATAGGGTGTGCTGACATAGATCTTGGTCTCCACGATTTCAGGAAAATCCTCTCTTGGCATGGCAAAATAGGCCTTGAGACCAATCCATAAAAAAATGGCGATCATCACATAGATTACCGAGGGATTGTCAATGGCCCAAGACGATAGTCCAAATTCTTTGTCGGCGTTTTTTTTCTGCTTACTCATCAGATTGATCGTTTACGATTTTAACATGCTGCCCTTCTTTCACAATTCTTGCCCCTTCCTTGACCAAGAGATCTCCATCGGCTATTCCGGTAAGGATTTCCACCATTTTACCTTGTGTCCTTCCCGTGGTGATTATCCTTCTACTTACCACTGCTTCATTTTCACTATCACTTAATTCTGCCACGTAAACATATTGTTGTCCTTCCGCATTTTCCGAAATAACGTTCTGAGGTACCAAAATAGCGGTCGCATTGGAATAATCGTTGAGACTTACCTTGGCTGTGAGATTGGGCTTAATGACCCCTTTTTTGTTGGGCACGGAAATTTCGATGGCGAACGAACGGTTATCGGGCTTAATGAAATTGCCGGTTTGCCGGATGATGGAACGAACAGTATCCCCGAGTACAGGAAAATACACTATGGCTTCCTTGCCTTTTTGAACACCGTCGAGATAATTTTCCGGTACATCGACTTCTATATACATATTATCCAAGTTCACGATCCGGAACACTTCCGATCCGGGCCCGGGGGCAACAACGGTGCCCTGATCTTTGATGACGTCATCTACTATGCCGGCAAAAGGGGCCCTAATGGCCGATTTGCCAAGTTGGGATTCTGCCTGTTGCACTGCATTCTGCGAGGCTTCATAT
>JBATHI010000372.1:0-5642 GCA_049666645.1 Flavobacteriaceae bacterium
TTGACAATGACATTGGTAAAATGCATCTCGTTCGCCAATACCTCGCTGCGTTCCGCATTGAAATGTGTATTGATATAGCCTTGCCTATCTTTGACGATAAGTTCCACATGATCGATGGCATCTTGAACGATTTCATGTAAGTTGACCCTGTCCTTGCTGATATCGAGTTGGTTTTTTTCCAGTTTGGAAATGCGGAGCACGTTCTCAACCTGGGCGTGCATCCTGTTATTTTCGTCCCTGATCATTTGCAAATAACGCATCACTTTCTCCTTGTCGTCAATGATCTTGGGATTTCGAATGGCCTCAACCGCCAAATTGATCGTGGCGATCGGCGTCTTGAATTCATGGGTCATGTTATTGATGAAGTCAGACTTGATCTCCGAAATCTGCTTCTGTTTGATCAGCTGATAGATGGCACTGGAGTATGAAGCTACAATTACCAAGGTAAAGATCAGGGATAAAATCGCCATGCCCAAAATCGATTGGATCAAAAAACGTTTCTTCGTTGGGAACGTCAGCAATAAAGAAAAATCGGTATCCCCATCACTGTCCTCAAAAATCGGTGCCTTGTAAAGCGTGCTGTTGGCAAACTTAAATTTTGGAGATTTGATCTTGGTGGGCAAACCCTTGCTGTAGATTCCATATTCGTAGGGAATATCCCAGTTGCGTTCGCTTAGCTCCCTGTTGAGCAGCAGTTCGATTTCCTGTTTTGAAACCCTTTGGTGAATGGGCACTTTTTTTGCATATTCACTGAATACATCCTCAAAGGCCGCCTTATCAATACTTGATAAGGTTCCGATTTTCTCCAATTTTTGAATCGGGTTCAATCGATAATTTTTGCCATCGATATCATAATCCTCCCTAAAGATCGTTTTCGTGCGCTTGCTGGTAAAATTTTTGATGGTAGTGGTGTCTTCCCCATTACCGTTGTCAAAGAACGTGGACGCAATATTATAGTCCTCTTCTAAAATACCATGCGAATAATAGAGTATTTCATTGGAGTTGATGTCCCGATCAATAAAAAAGATGTTTCTTAGACTGGAAGATTTAGGTTCTCCTATACTGTCTTTTAAGTTAAGATAGCGATCAAAGTAATCTCTGGTCTCCCGCTGTGCGATCTTATCGGTAACCCTGGCCAATACCTGGGAAACTGCATGGGCAAATTGTTCTTCCTTATCCTCTACAGACTTTTTTATCCAAAAACCCTGGACAAAAATTATCCCAATCAGGGATAGACTCATCAGTACAACCAAAAGAACAAATAACTTCTTGTTCATCTTTTGAGCTAAATTAAAGATTTAACATTTAGTTTATTCCACGTTTAACCAAACCTTAACAAATATGTTAAAATTTTACTCCACTGCGGAATTGTCGAGGAGGGCGAGATGGATCTCTTGAACTTTTTTCAAGGTATTTGAACGCGCCTTGTTATCGATCACAAAATCCGATAAGGGTATTTTACGTTCATCGGGCCATTGATTGTCGATCCGCATCATTATTTGGCTTTTCGAAATCCCATCCCTTTTCATAACACGCTTTAAACGAGCGTTTAGTGAGGCAACAACCAAGATGATGGCATCATAAAAGGCCTCTTTCCCGTTCTCAAAAATGATGGCCGCTTCCTGTATGACGTAAGGCGCATCCTGATTTTTCATCCATGACAAAAAATGGTTCCTTACGGCAGGATGGACGATGGCATTCAGCTTTTTCAATACATCCTTGTTTTGAAAGACTTGGTCTGAAATGAAGCTTTTGTTTAACTTATTGCCGTTGTAGGCCGTTCTTCCAAATAATTCAATGATTCCATTTTTTACCACTTCGGATGACTCCATTATTTTTTTGGCTTCCTCATCGGAATTGTAAACAGGGACTCCCAGTTCGGCAAACATGTCAGCTACCGTCGATTTTCCACTTCCTATTCCCCCCGTGAGTCCAATTATCTTCATTCCCGCTTCAATATAAAGTCTACTTCATTTTCGATAATTTCTGCAGTATACACCGTCAAAGGCCTTTTGCCGATAAATAGCCTTAGTTTTTTTTGCCCTGGAGTACCCAAGGTGCCGTAGTCGGCAAAAACTTGAAAATCGGAAGCCGTGATTCCTTTCAGGTCGTCCAGCTTGGCCTTGATCAATAACTTGGCCACCTCCGGAAAGGTCTGTATTACAGTGCCCTGGGGCAGGTTCAATACCTGAATGGGCACGTTGATGACCTTTTCCGAGAACTTCGCGACCTTGCCTTTTATTTGTACTGTTTTGGTGGAATATTTGGTGTTCGTCAAGGTATTGGGTTTGAGGAGGTCGATCATGATTGAAAAATCTTCCTGCAGGTCGTTGAGCTCGATCTTTTCGGTGGTCACTGAAACCAAGGTATCTATTTCATTTTTGGGCCCGCTGACTGAAATTTGGTCAGGAATGATCTGCAAAGGCCCATCGAGCATATGGTTTTGTGAAAAATTCAAATGGATGGCCGAATGCACGGGCACCTTTTTCACCACGACCTTAAAGAACTTGAAAAAAAGCGTGTCTCCATCTGTTTCCAGCAACTTGACCCCTTTCGGAAGCTGTTGTTCCAACTGTCGTTTTGCTTCTGCAGGGCTAAGATAGGACAAAGCCTCATTATTCTTTACATTGGTCAGATCCATCTTAAACTTATGGTCCCCAAGATTGATGGCCAACAATTGGAACCCCACAGCCTCCAATTTCACTTCTATGGTATTTTTGGACGCCTTGGCCATCCTTAAGCTATCTGGAGGATTTAGATAATCCAATTCCAAAACAATGGAATTTGGGTACGAATAGGATAGGTTGCTCACGAACCAGGCCAATCCCGAACAGAGCAAAAACAAAAAGAACAATTGCACCTTTCGTTTTTTGAGGACATTTTTGACTTTTGGTATCAACCCGATTTTGCTGTTTTAAAAAATAACTTCGGAAAAATTTCCTGAGGTTCTTTCTTGCTAAAGTTAAGTAAGATGGTCGACAATAAAAAGCCATATCCATATCCTGTGAACTGTATGGCTGCGGCCAAAACAGCGAGTAGGGCGATACCGATATCCTTCGTTTTGAGCAGCGCATCGATCAAAATCGCCACAAAATAGATCATATAGGGCAGGATGGGCCATGTTACGCCAAAAAAGAACATTATCGTTGCAACAACAAAACCAAAACAAAAAAATGTGGGAAACCAATAGGTGGGTTTGGCCGTTCCACGATGCCATTTGTTGAGAATAGGGCGAACCATGCCAAACTTGTTCATTTGTACGTAAAACTTTCTCCAATCGATACGTCTTTTATGGTACACAAAAGCATCCGGGATCAACTTGGTATCGAAACCGTTTTCCCATATTCGAAATGTGAGGTCGGGATCTTCCCCTGGATGAATATTTCCGTATCCCCCCACCTTTTCAAAAGCGACCTTGGAGATTCCCATGTTGAAGCTCCTCGGCTGAAACTTTCCTATCGCCTCTTTTTGTCCGCGGATGCCTCCAGTGGTCAGTACCGAGGTCATTGCAAGGTTAATCGCCTTTTGCACCTTTGAAAAGGAAGGATGCGCTGCATCGGGTCCGCCAAAACAATGCACAAATTTTTCCCGTAGCGACCGGTCAACCGATTCCAAATAATGTTCCGGCAAGATGCAGTCCGAATCCAAAACAAGAAAATAATGGCCCTTGGCCCTGTTCATCCCATAGTTTCTGGAATCGCCTGGACCCGTATTGTTCTTGGCCAGATAAGTGATCAGGAGTTCTTCCTTGAACTTTTCGACCACACCTTTGGCGCTATTGGAAGAACCATCTTCCACGATGACCACCTCGAAGGGTTTGTCGTAGCCTTGTAACATAAGACTCTCAAGCAGTTCCTCGATTTCGTCGGGCCTGTTATAAACCGGGATGATAAAAGAAAAATATGGTTCCACCTGATATCAAATATAAAAGCCATTCCCTGCAGGGAATGGCTTTGGAATACGTTTACGCACACTATTTTGAAAATTGCTCGATCACTTCCTGACTTACCCCGGTGTTCGAAAAGCCCCCGTCATGAAATAAATTTTGCATCGTTACTTTTCGGGTGAGATCGGAAAACAGCGTTACGGTATAATTGGCGCAATCATCTGCCGTCGCATTGCCTAGGGGCGACATTTTTTCGGCAAAGGAAATGAAGCCATCGAAGCCCTTCACGCCCTGTCCGGCAGTGGTCGGGGTCGGGGATTGGGATATCGTGTTCACCCTTACTCTTTTCTCCTTACCAAAGAAATAGCCAAAACTACGGGCTACCGATTCCAAATACGCTTTGTTGTCGGCCATGTCATTGTAATCGGGAAAAACACGTTGCGCCGCCATGTAGGTAAGACCGACGATACTGCCCCATTCTTTCATGGCATCGGCTTTGTACAAACTCTGCATCACTTTATGGAACGATAGGGCCGAAACATCCCAGCCTTTGGTCGTGAAATCATATTTCTCATCGGTATAGTGCCTTCCTTTTCGAACATTGATCGACATACCTATGGAATGAAGGACAAAATCGAGTTTGCCGCCAAGAATCTCCATCGATTTGGCTACCAAATGATCAAGATCTTCCTCCAAGGTGGCGTCGGCAGGAACGATTTGGGAGCCCGTTTTTCTGGCCAGTTCGTCGATTTGTCCCATCCGCATTGCGATGGGCGCATTGGTCAACACAAAAGTGCCGCCTTCTTCATGTACCCTTTCGGCGGTTTTCCATGCTATGGATTTGTTATCCAATGCCCCAAAAATGATTCCTCGTTTTCCTTTTAGTAAGTTGTAGGCCATCTTGCAAATTTGTTTTATCGGTTAAAGGCCAAAGATATTAAAAATTAGCTGCGCTGCAGGTCATATAGCGCTTTAGATCATCAGTGGATCATGCTTGGACTTTTCAAACCATGATTCAAACGGTATTTAGGGAACGGCAGTGGTGACCGAAGGTTTGCCCGAGCCGATAATGGACGACCGGAAACATTGGTTGACACATCTTTACCGTACCTGAAGGAACTAGTTAAGCAATTGCCGTGCATGTGCCATGGCGGAATCGGAAAGTGCTTTTCCGCCCAGCATTTCTGCCAGCTCCACTACCCTTTCATCGGCAGACAATTTTTTCATCTGCGTAAGGGTCGTATCGCCGACCTCTTCCTTGAAAACTTTATAATGATGATCCCCTTTGGAAGCCACCTGTGGGAGATGGGTTATCGATAACACTTGCATGCGATGGCTCATCTGTTGCATGATATCGCCCATTTTGTTCGAAATTTCACCCGAAACACCAGAATCGATCTCATCGAACATCATGGTAGGAAGATTTTCATAAGTGGCCAAAATTGATTTTATGGTAAGCATGATCCGTGAAAGTTCCCCTCCGGAAGCCACCTTCTTAAGTTCTCCGAAATGGGTGCCCTTGTTGGCCGAGAACATAAATTGCAAATTGTCCTTACCGTTATATCGGAAATCCTGGGCTTCCTGCAGTTCTATCTTAAAGGAAGCGCTTGGCATTCCCAAGTCACTTAGGTTCAACAACATGCGTTCCTTTAATACGGGAATGGCCCTTTCCCTGTTTGCCCTTATTTGTATTGCTATTTGTTCCAATTCGCCTTTTTGCCTCATCAAGCTATCTTCCAATACCTTGATATTGGTC
>JBATHI010000373.1:0-6853 GCA_049666645.1 Flavobacteriaceae bacterium
CCGGCATACTCCGCATTGCCCTGTCCATATTCCGGCTCTTTGGGTACGTACCAATAGGCGGGCTTGGTTTTGAAAAGGGTAGCATCCATCTCGAGCGTTGCCGGGGTTAGTTCCCTGATCGGTGAAATATCGTCCATGATATAAAAGCCCCTGCCGAAAGTGGCTGCAACCAAATCGTTCTCCCGACGCTGAATGGTAATATCCCGAACCGAAATGGTGGGCATCCCGCCTTTCAATTGGGTCCATGACCCCCCGCTGTTCGAACTAAAATATACTCCGTTCTCGGTTGCGGCGAACAACAATTCTTTTTTAATATGATCTTGCACCAATCGCCATGTCAATAGCTTTTGGGGCAAATTGCCGTTCATCATGCTCCATGTCCTTCCCTTATCGGTGCTCTTGATGAGATAGGGGCGGTAATCACCATATTTGTGGTTGTCGAGTGCCGCATAAACGGTGCCGGCATCGAAAAGATCGGCCCTTACATCGTTGACAAAAGCGGTTGCCGGGATACCCTTGATGCTTGCCAGTTCCACTTTGCGCCAATTGGCACCACCGTCTTCGGAGATTTGCAAAATCCCATCATCGGTCCCGGCATACAAAAGGCCTTCCAGAACGGGCGATTCTGCCAGTGACGTAATCGTATTGTAGTTGCTCATGGCATTCACGTCCCATGCATTGTCCCAACTCTGTTGGCTACCCATGATGGGCAGGCCCAGCCGCTCCTGGTTGCGCGTCAGGTCTTTTGAAATGGGTTGCCAGGCATCTCCCCTATTTTCGGATTTCCAAACCCTTTGGGAAGCAAAATAAAGACGTGTGGGTTTATGTGGACTTACCAAGATCGGGGCATCCCAGTTAAAACGTTCCGCCGGTTCCCCCAAAGCGGCCTGTGGTTGTATAAATACGGTTTCCCCTGTGGTTTGATCGATGCGCCACAACCATCCCTGTTGGAACTCACCATAGGTAATGTTGGGGTTGCCAGGCTCTGTGGCCGATTGATGACCGTCGGCGCCCAAGGTCGTCCACCAATCCGAATTGAGGATGCCACCCGCACTGCGGGTTCTGGATGGCCCGCCATGAGATCCGTTGTCCTGGGTTCCCCCATAAATATGATAAAACGGTTCCGCGTCATCGACCGCGACCTTGTAATATTGGGCCAAAGGCAGGTTTGAGATAAACCGCCAATTTTCAGTCCCGTCAAAGCTTTCATAGAGGCCGCCGTCGGTTCCGAAGAGCACGTAATTGGGATCGGAGGGTTTAAAGGCCATGGCATGGCTGTCGACATGCTTCTTCTTTTCGTTCATAGACCTAAACGTCTTTCCGTGGTCATCGGAAATTTGCACCACGTTGTTCATCAAGTACAGTTTTCCATCTTCATGAGGCGAAGCGTAGAGCTCCTGATAGTAATGGGGTCCGGTACCCCCTGAAACGGTATTGGATTGCTTGGTCCAGGATGCGCCCCCATTGACAGACATAAAAACACCCCCCTTGAGACGATCAAGCTCTATGGCAGCATACACGGTGTCTGGATTAAAGGGGTTGATGGCAAGACCGATCTTTCCCAAATTCGAATTGGGGATGCCCTCGCTCAATTTCACCCAGGTCTCGCCCCCATCGGTACTTTTATGGATACCGGATCCCGGACCTCCCCCCAGGTAGGCCGCTACGGTTCTATGGCGTTGCCAGGTGGCCGCATACAGCACATCGGAATTCCTGGGGTCGATCAATAGATCGGTGGCACCGGTCCATTGGTCGTCCCCCAAGGTGCGTTTCCAGTTATTGCCGCCATCGATCGACTTATAAACGCCACGTTCCCCGCCTTTGCTCCATAGTGGCCCTTGTGCCGCGACCCAAATCACATCCGGATCGCTTGGATGGACCAAAATTTTGGAAATGTGTTCCGTTTGTTTAAGGCCTTTGTTCGCCCATGTTGCACCATCATCATGACTAACGTAGATTCCATCTCCAAAACCGACGTGCCTTCCGCCCACATTTTCACCGGTACCGACCCATATGGTATGGGGATTGCTGTCATCCATGGTGACACAGCCAATGGAATATGATGCCTCTTTATCGAATACCGGCTTCCAGGTAATGCCTGCATTGATGGTTTTCCAGACGCCGCCCGACCCAACAGCAACGATCCAAACACTTTCATTTTCCGGATGTATGGCGATATCGGCGATACGACCGGAGGTGAATGCAGGACCCACGCTTCGAAATTTGAGGCCTTCAAAAACCTCTTTATCGACGCTTTGCGCATTAAGATTGGCGACAATGCCGAATAAAAAAAAGCATATGCATGATCTGGTGATAAAGTATTTCATAAAAGCTTGGATATTTAGGTTACAAGGGAACAATATAACCAAAATACCATGAAGTGGAAGGCTTACATTCCATTAAATTATCAACTGGGAAGTAGGGAAAAAATCAACAATGTCTGGCCCCTTCGATATAGTCGTCGATACCCTGTTGCAGTTGGTTGAACAGAATGAACTGATGTTTGATCCGACCGATATAGTCTTCCATATTCCGCTTGTGCTCTTTGACACTAGCGATGATTTCTGCATTGTCGCGGCGGAGCTTTTCCAATGCATTCTTTAGAGATTCCATACGTTCAAACAAGCTATAGGTGGTGGGTTCACAAATATAGGAATTCAATTTACGCCTTAGTTGTGAAAGGTCGTTCTGATGGCGTTCCAATTTGAGGGTCAGGGCATTTTTTTCTGCCTCTCGGTTTGCGGACCCATCGGTTTCCAGGGAGTTGCTCATGAAAATAGGATTTTGGGTTCAACAGTAGACCATGTAGATCACTAAAAGTTACGCAATTAAATCATGCCATGGTAATGAATGATACCCTATTAGGCCGAGTTTAACGTTTTGTTGATAGTTAATTAAGATTTACAGGGAAAGAATTATTTGGTAAACCCAATCGTTCGGCTTATTTTCATAAGAATTAATCCTATCCTAACCTATGAACATCAACTTCGAGTATGACGGCGTCAAGGCAAGCAACCGTTTAGAAATTTTGGCGGCCAAGAAAATCGAAAAACTATTTGACAAGTATGATTTTATCGTCAGGGCAGATGTTTTCTTCAAAACGGAAAACACATCGGAACCCGATACGGGTATGATCTGTAACATCAGATTGAGTGCCCCTGGTCCGAGGTTGTTCGCAGAGGCCAGCAATGATTCATTCGAAGCCTCCATCGCAGAATCGGTTGACGATCTTCAAAGGCAGCTTCAAAAACGCAAGGCCAAAATGAACTCAAGATAATTCAGGGCCTGTCGCGCACCGGAACAGCGAAAACTTCAATCCATTTTTGTATTAGGTTTAAACAGGCCTATTCTATGTCTTCGAACTTTGTATCGGCCAGAAGCATTTTTGAAAGACGTTCTGAAATCCCATTTTTGTAAAGATCCTTCAAAAGGGACCGTCTTTTGCGTCCACTGATTGTCATGGTATCGATGATTGCCCGATATTTTAGTATTTGTTGTTTCCTATCTTCGACGGACAACAGGTAATCGGGTTCGAACTTAAAAATCATTGGCCCTTGTTCCTGCCCATCTGTCGGGACTTCGTTCGATTTGACCCCTGATTCGACCGCCTGAGAAAACATGGTTTCCCCTTGGCATAGAGAAATGCCTATAGAAAGTACCCATGCAAGATTGATTTTCATTTCTTACGACAAATTTATCAAGACCGAATGTAAAGAAAATTCGTTTTTCTTGGCCCGCATCATGATTCACTTATGATACTTTTTATGCTTTATCGACAAACAGTCTTAAAATACCGATGAAAGGTCCGTTTATGCTTAAAACATACGTATTGCCCAGCCAGTTTTATCGATTGGCATTCCAATAAAGTCGATCGATGATCGCTGCTGAACGGTATTTTACGGATTTGGAATGAAACTTTTACAAGCTTTCCTCTCTTTCCATAAATGATTATTATATTCGCAACCTCATTCGTCATATATGCTGGTTTGGGTTCTTTTTATTGCGTTGGTCCTTGTCTTCTTGGCCCTCGATTTAGGTGTTTTCCATAAACATGAGCATATCGTGAGGAGTAAAGAGGCCAGCATGTGGACCGCGATATGGGTCACTGTGGCCTTGGGTTTCAGCGGTGTTATTTATTGGCTCTTTTCCAGCGGCCTGGTCGATAATCCGAACCAATTGACGCCAAACAATGCCGTACTCAAGTACATCACCGGATATTTGATCGAGCTCTCCCTGAGCATCGATAACATCTTTGTGATTGCCGTTATTTTTTCAACATACAAAATTCCCCCTCTATATCAGCACCGTGTGTTGTTTTGGGGCATTATCGGGGCCATTGTTTTTCGGGGATTGACCATATTGTTCGGGGTGGCCCTCATCAACCAATTCGATTGGATCATTTACGTGTTTGGAGGATTCCTGCTCTTTACCGCCTTTAAAATGTTAAAAGGGGAAAGCGAGGATTACGACCCCTCGAAATCCTTTGTCTTCCGGCAGGTCCAAAAGATATATCCCATCACCGGTACAATCGTCAGCAATCATTTTTTTGTAAAACATAATGGGGTTAGGGCTGCCACGCCCCTATTCATAGCCTTGATCATTATAGAGATTACAGATATTTTGTTCGCGCTCGACAGCATCCCGGCCATTTTGGCGATCACTTCGGACCCATTTATTGTGTTCAGTTCCAATATCCTGGCAATTCTTGGACTTCGATCGATGTACTTTCTATTGTCCCGTATGTTGCAAAAATTCAGATTTATCAACTATAGTTTGGTGGTAATTTTAGCCTTCGTGGGGCTTAAAATGATCTTTTCGCACAAGATTGAGCTACCGGAAGGACTCTCGCTTGCCGTGATTTCGCTATCCCTGATCGTCGGCATCGTTGCCTCCCGGCTGATACCGGAGCCTAAGAAAGACTAGTTATTTCTTAGGACTATCATTTTAATCCGTCGACTTTTTTAGGGCCTCACCCAAGAAGCCTGCCTTGATCATCAGCACCACTCCGGAAATCAAAACACATAGCGATAGGGTTCCGATGAGGGTCCATTGCCATACCGGCGACCCATTATGTTTCAAAAACCCACTCTCCACGACGCAGCAACTGCCAAAACCCAAAAGAGCGCTTCCCAGTCCGCCCTGCCAAAGCCATTTTTTTCGTAAAGCCCTTCTATTCATCGGTTGCCCAATTTAGCCTCAATGATGCCCAAGGCATCCTTTACAGTTATCATTTTTTCCATATCCTCATTTTCCATGGTGATTCCGAAGGCATCCTCCACATCGAGCACGATATCCACCAGATTGGCGGAATTGATGTTCAATTCGTTGATAAAATGGCTCTCCATGGAAATTTCCTCCACCGAGACGTCCTCGGGAAGGTAAATCCTAATTATGTTCTTGAGTTGGTCATAGTGGTCTCCCTTATTCATGGCCATAGGTATTTCCTGCTTTTTGGATGATCGATATTTTGATGTTGCCATTGCGGAAACGTACGGGATGTCGCGATCAATCGAATAATTTTCTAAATATAACACATGCGTTGACATCGCCAAAACCGAAACTGGCCTTGGCCAATATACGGGGTTGGTGATCGATGGTTTTCCGTGGGATTTTATGGGCTGCCACCAAGTTCAAAATCGCCGGATGTATATCTTCACAATTGATGTTGCCGTATACTTGGCCATTTTTGATCTGTAAAAGTGCAGCCACACATTCGATGCTCCCCGCAGCGGCCAGACAATGGCCCATAATCCCTTTAAAGGAGTTCACAAAGGGAAAATCGTCACCCTTTACACCGAGCGCCTTTATCCAATTTTCGATTTCCACCACATCCTTGACGGTTGCCGTCAAATGACCATTGATCGTATCGACTTCGTTCGCTTGAATTCCTGAGACCTGTAAGGCACCCTGAATACAACGGACCACCGATTCGCTATTGGGGGCGGTCATGCTGCCCTCTCCCCGTTGTCCGCCGCTATTGACCATGCCTCCGAGTACTTCTGCATAGATTTCGGCACCCCGTGCCTCTGCGCTTTCAAGGGATTCCAAGACCAAGGCCCCTGCCCCACTCCCGGGCACGAAGCCGGTAGCCGAAGCGCTCATGGGCCTGCTGCCCTTGTCAGGTGTTTGGTTGTGGCCAGTCGGCAGAATGCGCAGACTATCGAAACCCGCCCAAATATAGGGCCCACTATCGCTGCAACTTCCGGTGAGCATCCGTTCTGCCGCACCTGTTTTGATCCGTTCATAGGCCATCAGGATTCCCTCGGTACCTGTACTGCAAGCAGCGGAATTGGTGGTGACCTGATTGCCGCAACCCAAAATACCACCAAGATAGGCACTGATACCGCTCGCCATGATCTGCATCACCACGCTGCTTCCCAACCGCCTAACATTGCCCTTGTCGATTTCATGGATTGCCTCCCGGAATTTATCGGCCCCAAGGATGCCCGTGCCAAAAATAATACCACTGTCCCAATGTGGTGTTTCCTGTGGTGCCCTTGTCAACCCGGCATCTTGCCATGCATCCACCCCGGCGAGAACCCCATAGACCAAACCACTGGCATTGAGTCCCCGCAGTTGCAAAGGGGTAAAATAGCGCTCTAGCATTTCCTGATTTATGATAGGCTCACCAGCGATTTGGCAAGAAAAACCCAATTCCAGTAGTTTCTCATGGAATCGGATACCGCTGATACCCTGTTGCAGGCTGGTTTCAAAAGGTCCCAGGCCCACCCCATTGGGCGCACATACGCCCAAACCCGTTACCACGACCCGCCTATCCATGGGCAGTGGCCTTCAACATTCCCGAGATTGCCCCCTTGCAAACGAGCTGGGATCGTTCATTATACATCGTTAC
>JBATHI010000374.1:0-5927 GCA_049666645.1 Flavobacteriaceae bacterium
CAACCTTTGGAAAACCGTTCACCGAAGATAGGTCCCCGTTCACCTTAAACCAAATTCAATTTCCCCTTTTTTGATAGGTAGGTAGCAAGATAATCTTATTTTTGTTGGTCCGGTCCCCTTTACTTTAAAAGGCCAAAATCTTAGTTTATGAGAACACTGGGATTATCATTGTTCATCGTTTTGTTTGTCTCCCTTGCCGCCTTCGGGCAGGTAAAAATTGGGGACAATCCCCAAAACATAGACCCCTCGGCGGTTCTGGAGCTCGAGAGCACCACCAAGACCCTGATCATCACCCGGGTGACCACTGCCCAGATGGAGGCCATCGCACCCAGTGTGGGCGCCCTGGTTTACAATACCGACCTGGGGTGCGTGCATTATTACAACGGGGCGGCATGGGTGAACCTCTGTGTGGAAGGCAATGTGGCCATCACCACGGAACCCATCGTGAACAGCCTGAGCACCATCGTACTGACCCCTACTGCGGGCGGCAATAATCTGGAAGTGGCCCCCAACAGCATCCGCAGCGAACAGATCGTGGACGGGGGCGTGAACGGGGTCGACATCCAGAACAATTCGATCGGGCCCAACAAGCTGGCCGATAATTCGGTGAACCGCGACAAATTGTCGGAAAACGCGGTGGGCCTCGAGGCCTTGGATACCGATGAGGTCACCCTGGGCAGTTTGATCAACGATGCCGGGTTTATCACCTCGGCCGAGGTGGTGAGCCCCGATCCGGCCAATGACATCACCGATAACGGCGGGGCCTTTTTCGACCAGCAGCCTTTGGTCGATGCCATTGCGGGAAATACCGCGGCCATCGCGGCCGATGGCGATACCAATGCCAATAACGAAATACAGAGCTTGGGGCTGAACGGCAATTTATTGAGCATCACGGGCAGCAATACAGTTGATCTCACGGTTTTCAACAATTCAGGGACCGACAACCAAACCTTGGCGCTCAATAGCAATATTTTAGGGATTTCAAATGGCAACACCGTTAACCTTGCCGCATATGTAAATACCGACAACCAAGTGTTGGCGATTGCAGGAAACCAACTATCCATCAGTGGGGGAAATGTGGTCACAATCCCGGCCTCCAATGGGTCGGACACCCAGATCATTCCCGGAACGGGTATTGCCATCACAGGTAATGGCACCATTGCCACCCCTTACCAGATTACCAATACCTTCACCGAAGTGGATGGCAGTACTTCCAATGAATTGCAGGACTTACAGTTTGATGTTCCGACCAATATTTTAACGTTGACCAATCCTGCCACACCCGGGAATCAGGTCGATTTAAGCGCTTTGGCGGGAGGAGGTGGTTCCACGGAACTCGCCGATCAACTGACCATTGTGGGCAATGGCACTCTGGGAAATGAATTTGAAGTTGCCGATGGGGCCATCACCACCGCCAAGATACAACCGTTGGCCCCGGCACCGGCCACCGATTATATGTTGGTGACTACTCCGGCCGGGATTGTGGCCTGGGCCCCTACAGGAGGAACCCCTACGGCGGCGGATGTTATATTTACCCCCTATCTCACCTTAGGTTCCACCAATACACAGGCGGCGATCGAAGAATTAAAGGACGAGCTTAGCGCCGCGATTCTTCTTGCAGGCGCAGCCGATCCGACCGATGAACTTATTACCAATTTTAATCTTACGGGAACTTCTTTGAACATCGCCGAAGGCGCGAATGTTTTGCCTCCCGTAGATTTAGATCCTATTTTCGCTACCAATGTTGAGTTGACCAACGCAATAGCCGCTTCCAACCAAAACATCAATGATGTCCTCAACACCGGTAACGATGCCGGTGGGGTAGTGATTACGAATCTTGGAGCTCCAGTAGCTCCCCAGGATGCAACCACTAGACTTTATGTTGACAATGCAATTGCGAATGCTGATCCAGATGGTTCAGAAACGATTTTAAATGCTGGTCCCAACATCGCATTAGTTGGCAATGGTACCCTTGCAACACCTTATGTCATATCGGGCACTGATACTGACGATCAGATTTTAAGTGTAGTCGGAAACCAATTGACCATCTCGGAAGGTAATACAATAAACCTTCCTAGTGGCGACGGTACTGAGACCATCGTAACTGCAGGTACCAATATTGCGGTGTTGGGTGATGGCTCAATTGTAACTCCATATATAATCTCCGGTACGGATACAGATGACCAGACCTTGAGTATCATAGGTAACCAATTGACCATATCGGAAGGAAATACCGTTGCAATTCCAATTGCTGCGAACGATGGAGCAATTACCAATATCGCCGCTTCTATTACGAGCTTGGCGTTTACAGGAATCAATGGAGCATTCAATGGAAGTGTAGATTTGGAGGCACTAGTGGACGCCTCAGTCGCCAACAACGGCTATCTCTTAACAGAAATAGATGGCGATCCGGCCAACGAGATCCAGGTACTATCTCTTGTGGGCGCTGATCTTACCCTTTCCAACGGTGGGGGCACCGTAAACATCCCGGGAGGGGTCAACGATGGGGTGGTCAGCAATATCGCTGTTGCGGGGACCCAGCTGGCTGTGACCGGTGCCAATGGGGGGTTCAACGGGAATGTGGACCTGGAGCCCTTGGTCGATGCCGCAGCTGGCAATAACGGATATTTGATTGCCGAGGTCGACGGTGATCCAGCGAACGAGATTCAAGTATTATCCATTGTGGGGACAGACCTAACACTTTCCAACGGAGGAGGAACAGTTCCACTACCAAGTGGAGCTAATTTATCCAATACTGATTTAACTTTGACTGCGCCTAGGACCCATAGTTTGGCTGGCAACAATCTCGTTTTTGATGGTAGTGGAAATATTGGTATTGGTAATCTTCCAGGTGCTCCCCAAGACAAATTGGATGTTGATGGATCGGTTAGGGCAAGGAATGGTTTTGCTGCTAATATAGGTACAGCAGGAAACCCAGGTTATGGATTTTATACAGAGACTGATATGGGTATGTTCCGCGCTGGAGTTGCGCAACTTGGGTTTTCTACAGAAGGTATTGAAGTAATGCGAATCGATGAAAATCAAAACGTTGGAATTGGTGAAACAAATCCAATCCGTAAACTTCATGTTGGTGGAGATCTACAGGTTGATGGAGGGGTCTGGGTTGGGGCAACTCAAGAACATCCAGACTACGTCTTTGAAAAATATTTTAAGGGCAATTCAAATCTGAATAAGGAATATAGATTTCAAACCCTAAAAGAAATTGAAGCCTTTGTAAAGAAAAACCACCACTTGCCAGGCATAAAATCCGCTGCCGAGGTCAAAAAGGAAGGATTTTGGAATTTAAGTGAATCGAACCTGCAAAACCTCGAAAAAATCGAGGAACTCTTTCTACATGCCATTGATCAGGAGAAGCAGATCGACCGCCTCAATAAAGAGAACGACGACATTGCAAAAGAATTGGAGGCCTTAAGAAAGGAGCTGGAAGCCATTAAAAAGTTGATCAAAAAGACCCATTGAAAAAAAGTCTCTTTATAATGTTTTTTGCTGGAATGGCCATTTCCCAGGCCCAAACCGCCCTGTACAACACCGGCAACCTCAGGGTGCACCCCAACGGACAGATGGGCTTCCATACCGACCTGATCAACGATGGTATTTTCGACGAAAACCAGGGCCTGGTGGGCTTTTACAGCGAGGCCGACCGCAACGTATTCGGGGCCTTTGCCCCTACCTTCAGCGACGTGGAGTTCGCCACCCTGGGGGCAACCTTGCTGGGAACCCCGCTGAACCTCACCAACAACGCCAATTTTGTGCTGGGCAATGTCTTCAGCCCCAGGGCCGACCCGAACGTCAACCTGAATTTTTTGGCCGCTGCCTTCTACAATGGTGAAGGCAACACCAACAAGGTCGATGGTTTTGCCGCGGTATCCCAACACCAAAATTTTACCTTTCCCGTGGGCGATGGGATCCAATTGCGGCCCCTGATCTTAAATTCGGAAGGCGTGAACGCCTTTGCCCAATGTGCCTATTTTTCCGAAAATCCCAATAATCCGGTGTCCATCGATGCGAATTTCGACACCGACAGCAAACCCGTCCAAATGGGGCCCATCAGCACCCGGGAATTCTGGCGGTTGGAGGGCAACGTGGCTTCCACCATCCAGATCAGCTGGAACCCGGCCAGCGACATCGCCGCCCTCACCGATGACATCAATGCCATCATCCCTGTGGGCTTTAGCAAGGCGGCGAACCAATGGGTAAGCCTAGGGAGTTCCGGTTCCACGGGCACCTTGGACGATGGTTTTACCACCTCCCTTTCTTTTGTGCCAAACGATTACGAAGCGATTACTTTTGGTGCCCTCGGCGAGCCGACGGAACTGCTTGCCCTCGACAATTACCTGGTCACGCCCAATGGCGATGGGATCAACGACTATCTGGAAATCCCGGAATTGGCACAATCGCCCAATAATTTGGTGCGGATCTTCAATCGGTTGGGGCTAAAAGTGTTTGAACAGGCCAATTACACCAATGAATTTACGGGCTTGGCCAACGCCGGAACCATCGTGATCAACCAAGCTGCCGGGCTCCCGCAAGGGGTATATTACTATATCGCAACCCTGTACGACCTTGATCTTGAATTTCAAGGATTTTTATATTTGGCAGATCGTTGATCAGCCTTCGAAAAACTTACTTGTTTTAAATTTTAATATGATTTTTCCCGCCTTTTTGCTCTCGGTAAAGTTTCCGTAATACCCGATAAAATGGGCATTTTCGCGGTTGAAGCACCCTGCTTGAATCGCCCTATTCCGATCTTCCCTTCTTTTTGGCAACAAGTTTGCCCCACTTCACATACGGATACCCCCTATACACATCATTTATTATAGCACCTCACCCCATACGGATAACTTTATACTATTGAATGATTGGCAGTTAAGGTTTGACATTTCGATGGATCAAGGTCGATTTCCCAAAACCATTATCCCCAGAATTCAAAGCGTGCCATGACATTGAAGGGCATGGACGCCTCGAAAATAACATTCCTTCAAACAACATGATAAGTACCCAAATCATAAAATGATGCGTTTTAACAAGTCCATTTTAATCCTTCTGCTTCTCTTTGCCCAGGCCACAATGGCCCAATTAAAGGTGGGCGACAGCCCGGACCAAATCGATGGGGCGTCGCTGATAGAACTCGAAAGCCGCAACAAGGTCTTGGTCCTTTCCAGGGTCAATACTTCCTTGATGCAAAAAATAAAGCCTTTGGAAGGGGGCTTGGTCTATAACACCGACAAGGACTGCGTATTCCAATACGACGGCAACGACTGGAAAAGCCTATGTGAAGGATCCGGCGGTGGCAGCAATAATATTTCATTTACGGATAACGGTGATGGTACTTTCACCATCAACAATCCCAGTGGCACCTCTTTTACCTCAATCGACCTCACCGGGCCACAAGGGCCTGCAGGACCACAAGGGCCTGCTGGAAACGATGGTGCTGTTGGACCGCAAGGACCTGCAGGAAATGATGGTGCTGACGGTGCAGTTGGGCCACAGGGACCCATAGGATTGACAGGGCCGCAAGGACCGGCAGGGAATGACGGTGCAGATGGTGCAGATGGTGCCGATGGCGCTGATGGCGCAGTCGGACCGCAAGGACCAGCAGGCCCACAAGGACCTGCTGGAAACGACGGAGCGGTCGGACCACAGGGACCTCAGGGGCCCGTTGGGAACGATGGTGCAGATGGTACTGTTGGGCCACAAGGACCCGCAGGGAATGACGGAGCTGATGGCGCTGTTGGACCGCAAGGACCCGCAGGACCACAAGGACCCGCAGGGAACGATGGCGCTAATGGTGCTGACGGAGCGGTCGGACCTCAGGGACCGATAGGATTGACCGGACCCGCAGGAGCGGATGGCACAAACGGATTAGATGGCGCTACAGGACCACAGGGACCGATAGGATTGACAGG
>JBATHI010000375.1:0-6538 GCA_049666645.1 Flavobacteriaceae bacterium
ATCCTTTGGGAAGAAAGTTATCCAATATTTCCGACCGGCCCAAGGATTTTTATGGGGATCATGCACTAGTTAAGGTTTAAAAACAAAATTGCAGGTACCACAACACTATCTAATGAAGCAAATGAAATCAAAACCCCGTCATCGGGCCATTATTGTATCCATTGATTTGTAGTATCGACTGTCTTCAAGCTGTTCCGTCCTCAGATCCCATGAAAATGGCACCCCTGATATTTATGTTATTTCATATTTCCACTTTCTGTATCTTGGCCATGATATGGAGACGATCATCATCCTGATTTATTCCTTGGTCACGCTCTGGGCATTGTTCAGTATTATCATGCACGGGAGCAGGCCGAGCCACTCCTTGAGCTGGGTTTTTACCGTCCTGGTTTTTCCGTTTTTAGGACCGATATTATATTACCTCTTCGGTGTCAACAGACGGAAATTCAAGTTTCACAAGCTAAGGGGCAACCTCAAAAGAAAATTATACGACGCGACCTATCCCGAATCACAGGTAAAAAATCTAAGCACGGGTTTTTATCCAAAAAGGGGGGTAAAACTGGCCACTTTGGTTAAAAACAGCGCCCATATGTATCCCTATTTTGGGAACCGGGTGAAGGTGCTGAACACAGGTATTTCCACTTTTGAGCGCATTTTTGACGCCATCAAGGGAGCGAAAAAGTTCATCCATGTGCAGTACTATATTTTCGAGGAGGGCGAATTGCAGGATCGATTTTACGAGCTGTTCAAACAAAAGGTAAAAGAGGGGGTAGAAATAAGACTGATATACGATTCCTTGGGCAGCCATTCCTTTCGGGGAAAAATAAAAAAAAGGTTCAGACAAATCGGCGTAAAGACCTTTCCCATGATGCCCTTGCGGATAGGCACCTTCATGTACACCTTGAACTACCGGAACCATCGTAAAATAGTCGTGGTCGATGGCAAGATAGGGTTTATCGGAGGGGTAAATGTTTCCGACAAGTACATCAAACCGATCTCCAAGCTCGGGCTATGGGCAGATCTGCATTTGGAACTCCAAGGGCCGGTGGTGAGCAGTCTGCACCGGATTTTTATCAAGGATTACTATTTTGCCAGTAAAAAATCGGTGCTGTTGCGCCCCAAATACCTGCCCGAACTTCCGGAAATGGGCACTTCCATCGTTCAAATGGTCGCCAGTGGCCCCGACTCCCGAGAACCTACCATTTTACAGCAATATGTAGGGATGATCAATTTGGCAAAGAAACGTATCTGCATCGCAAATCCTTATTTCATTCCGGGAAATACCTTACTTCAGGCCATTGAGATAGCTGCCCTCAGCGGCATTGAGGTGGTGCTATTGGTACCTGAAAAATCAGACTCCCTTTTGGCCAAATACAGCATGTACGGGGCGTTCGAAAAGCTTTTGTCGGTTGGGGTGAAAATATATCTGCGCGACGATTTTTCACACAGCAAGGTCATCATGATCGATGATCAAATCGTTTCCGTGGGCACCGGCAATTTTGACTATAGAAGTTTTGAACATAATTTTGAATGCAACGCGATCATTTATGATCCAAAAGTGGCGAATGTCATCAAAGCGGAATTTATCAAGGAATGCGAGGAAGCCATCACTCTGGAATATGAAAAATTCAAGAAGCGTTCCTATGGGGATAAATTCTTGGAAGGATTGGCTAAATTTTTGAGTCCCCTTTTATAGTTGTCCCGCCGACCCTCGTTCAGAGGGCGTCAAATCAACCCGAAGCAAAGATCCAAAACAAACAGTCCGCTCCAAAGTGCGGTGCGCAACCAATTGCGGTTTACCAAGCGTTGCAGCATGGGCCTATCCACGATCCCAGAGGCAATTTTCCGGTGTATGGGAACGAATTGGGCGAAGGTCGAGACCCATACCGCGATGATGAGTGAAATCCGAATCGCTTCCATGGCCCCGAACTCTCGATATATTTGGAAAAGGGCCAATATGGCTTGCCCGACCATAATTGGAACCACCACGACCGCAATCCGCTTGGTATAGGTATTGTGCCATATGATCAGCTCATTGGCTTGATAATGCAGAAAACTTGGATAAATGACCAATTGTACCAACCAGATGAGCACCACAAGTCCAAAATCGATCGGCAAAATCAAATCATCTATTTCCATTTACGGTTCATTATTTCAAATTATCCAGGAAGTCATTCGCTGCGGTCAAATGTCCTTTACGTTTTTCTTCGGGCATCTTATCAAACATTTTCACCAACATCCCCATTCTTGGGTTCTGCTCGAAAAAATCCCGGTGAAGGTGCATGAACCGCCAAAATAGGCCGTCCCAGGTAACTTGCCAGTTGCCCTTTTCATAATCACCCATCTTCATCAGGTAATTGCTCCCACTGATATAAGGTTTGGTCGACATCAATCCCCCATCGGCAAACTGGCTCATCCCATAAACATTGGGTACCATCACCCAGTCATAGGCATCGATGAAGAGCTCCATAAACCATTGGTAGACCGCATCGGGATCGAACTCGCAGAGGAGCATAAAATTACCGAGTACCATGAGCCTTTCGATGTGGTGACAATAGCCTGTTTTCAATACTTTCTTTATGGTTTGGTCAATCGGTTCGATCCCGGTAGTTCCATCATAGAAAGACTTTGGAATTTTTCGATCGAAACCCCAAAAATGTTTGAGCCGTTCTTCCCTGCCCTTGCTTTCATAAACACCCCGCATAAATTCGCGCCAACCTATGATCTGCCTTATAAAACCTTCGGTGGAATTGATGGGCACATCATTTTCCAAGGCGTATATTAGGGTCGATTGTACAATGTCGCTCGGGCTGATCAAACCCACATTCAGCATAGGGGTCAAGACGGAATGGTTTAAAATGAACGCATCGGCCACTATAGCGTCTTCATAATCCCCGAAACCGTAAAAACGCGTGCTTAAAAATCGCTCGAACCAGAGCTCTGTCGAACCATAATTGATGGGATACAACGGCTTTTGGGCGAGTTCCCCGGGGTTGCTTGAAAAATATTTCCCCACATAGGCCAAGGCTTCTTCATAATGTCGGTCCAAATCGGGATATTGCACCGGGGGCGGAAGTTTGTTTCGGGGATACTTCTTTCGGTTCTCGTTGTCAAAGGTCCATTTGCCGCCCACGGGATTTTGGTCTTCATCGACCAAGATTTTTCTTTTTTTGCGCTCTTGGGTATAAAAACTGGTTTGATGGTATTTTTTCTTTTCGGGCTTAAAAAATACCGACAACTCTTTTTTGGTGTTCAGGAACATAGGCGAATCATAGGAAACCGTTTCGATTCCGACTGTTCGGCTTCCATCCAGGATTCTTTTTTGTAGCCAATCGTCAACAGGGTCCACATAGTGCAGCTCGCCGACCCCAAGGTCTTTGAAATGCGGAATCAATATCCTGATGTCTGCCAGTTCGGATCGGGAATCGATATAGATAACCTCATGGCCCCCCTCTTTTAAATGGGCCTCGAAGCTTTTCATGGAAGCCCTGTGAAAGGCGATTTTCATTTTGTGGAAAGCATATTGTTTAAAAAACAAATACTCTTCCACAAGATAGATGGGAGTTCCCTTATCCAATAGGGGATGTCGCTTGAATAGCTGGTGGGGAAAAATAAGATTTATGCGTTTTGATTCCATTTGTGTCTCCGGCATTTTTCGCTACAATATTTTACGTGCTCCCAATCCTTTTCCCATTTCTTCCGCCATGAAAAAGGCCTCTGGCAAACAAGACAATCCTTTTGGGGGAGATGTTGTTTCTTCAAGGCCTCAAAACTTGACTTTAGACAAGTCTTCCACCCGGGCGTATGGAAACCAATCCAATTTGTTTAACCCGTAGTAGGTATTCAACCCCGATACCCCAACCCCATCGAGGGCCATGAGATCGATTTCTCCCTCGGAATCGATTGCAGTGTCGGACATGATCAAATGCCGTATTTCACCGATCACCAGTGAGGTGCCATTTCTGGGAATGGGAATCGCTTCCAAGAAATGCATGCCCATCTTTAACTGGCTTTCCTTTACAAAAGGTGCTTTGAACGAGGGCAGGAATTCGGCCTGCAGCTGACTAGACTCGAATTCCGATCGGCTCCGCTCCAATTTGGCCGAGGTATAGTGCGCCTGCTTTGCAAAGGATCGATGCACATGGTTGATGGTATATTGATGGTTCTGAATAATGTTTTCATAGGTATGTCGGGGGACCTCCCCAACAGGGCGTAGGATAAAACCCAGCAGGGCCGGATCGCTCCCAAGGTGCATCACCGAACTGAACATGGCGAGATTGGGCACGCCTTCTTCTGAAATGGTACCGATGAGGTTGGCCGGTTTTATGCCGCTCACCGCATTGATCAGTTTTAACCGATCTTTCGAATCCATACCTGCGATATCTTCCTTTGTATATTGCATACTATTAAAATATTTGGGGAGTGCCATTCTTCATTTCCTTTTTGCACTTCTTCCAAAATGCAAAAAAAGAGGGGTAGTAGCCTTGAACCTGGAACATCCAATCCCTGGGTTCTTCGATTCCTTGATAGTGCCTGTTCAAAGGGTGTTCTTTGTAGAATACCTTACCTAGGGCATAATCCTTATGAAGGGAATCAAAACTGCCCACATAAATTTGGGCATTGGGAATGTTTTTTGAAAGATTTAACATGAAGTCGATGCTTTTTTTGGATACCGGATATTTCTGGAAATGGGAAGGTTCGAGCAAAATGACCCGGTTGGCATCGATATTTTTCTTCCAAAGGGGATCGAGATTATAAAAATTATAGATCAATGTGGGGAGTCCTTCCTTAAATTGGATTGATTGATTCAAGGGCAATGGCGTTTCGAATTGGGGTTGAACGATGGGTGCTAGGGGTTTGGGAATCGGCAATCGGTCGAAGGCACCGTACCCAACATCCAAAAAGGTTTCGGTTTGTCGGGTATGGCAATATTTGTTGATGTTTTCCTGATTTGCATGGTATTTTTTATGGCTATTGGCCCCAGCCACCCATTGCCAGCTCAGGGCATTGCTCGCCCAGTCGGCATCGAGCAGGTGAAAGTACATCCACTTGGCGGGAAGATGCCAGTGGCTTCTGCCCAGATTACAGGCCATCGACGCCACATACATTCTCAAATGATTGTGCATATAACCGCTTCGGTAAAGATCGGCGATGGCCCTATCTATAGCTTCAATGCCCGATTTGCCCTCAAATATGGCCATAGGCATACCTTTGTTTTCGACGGGTTCCTGAAGGTGCTTTAAATCGGTATTTATCAAATCGCCTTTGCTGACCCAAACCTGTTGCCAGTAATCGCGCCATGCCAATTCCTGAACGAATTTCTCCATTTTTGGAAAGGGATGGCCTTCCTCGATCAGGGTTTGAAATACAAACTTTGTGGATATCACTCCTCGGGATATATAAGGGGACAACCGGGAAACAGAGCCATCGATATAGTTTCTGGATCGTGCATACCCTTCGGGATCGATTTGCCCGACGCGCTGCACGATGTCATCGTACAATGTCGGAAACGGTACCGTACCTTCCCTAACAGAGGTTGACATTATCTTTTGCTGATTTTGTTATTGGATATGGACTTTTGACGTGAACACTTAAAACGACCGATTTCCGGGTTTCTTTTTTTAAGGTGTTTATGGCTTACCCCACTGTTCACCCTTTTTCGCCATGCTTTAAAACTCCTTTCCTTCAACTGGCTCCTCATGAGCCGTATGACATCTGGCTCGGAAAAACCGAACTGATATTCAATGGCCTCAAACGGCGTGCGATCTTCCCATGCCATTTCCACGATACGGTCAAGTTCCCGTTCCGTCAAACTTTCAGCGCTTTTGATGGAAACGTCATTTGGTAACAAGGCGTGATACGAAGTTTTGGGCGGCATATCGTTATTCGCTCATTTCGGGCAAGCGCCCCTTCAAACGTTTGTCCACTTTTCTTTTGATCACGGTGAGCCGTTTCATGGTCTCCATGATTTCGGGTTCCTTTGTTTTCTTATAAACTTCATTCAATTCCAGGATGAGGGCCTTGGCCAGTCGCGATGCGGAAACCCTATCGCTGGTAGTCATCCCAGACATTTTGCGCCCTTCAAATTCCAGAACGCGATCCGATAAATCATTACTTATTTGCATGATCGTGCGCATTAAATTCTCAATAAACACCTATTTGCTCCGATTATCCTTGAAGCTTATCGATTTCCTGCATCACCTGTTCTGCCTCAGCGATTTTGCCATCGCTCTGCTTCCTGTTGGTGGTCGATAAACGATGGGCTTCGGCCATTAACTTTTGATATTGCTCTTGGAGCTTTTCCTTTTGTGATTTCTTTTTAAATAATCCAAACATATTATGGGGCTTTAGATGACCACGTTCATTCACGCTACCTCAAAAATAATAAATGTTTAACGTTTAATAGCGTGGCTTAAACATAATAACAATACTTTAACGTGCAATGCATTGGCCAACCTATTAACAGACCACCATATTGTTGTTTGAACGGCTTTACTGTCATTTTATTGACACTAACAACGGTATCCATAAATGAACC